>NZ_SMAL01000014.1 GCF_004342165.1 Natranaerovirga pectinivora
TAACATGTTAAAGGGAATTGAGGATAAGTGCATTATTTTTTTACAAAAAAATAATGTTGAGGTTTTTACACCCCAACATTTATTATAGAACCTAATAATAACAACAACAATAATAATAATAATGATTATGATTTATAGAAAACTTTCCTAATATTAACAAAACAAAAGAGATATCGTAAAAAAATAACGATATCTCTTTTTTAATATACTATTCCTAAGTAATAAAAATACATAAACATAACTGCAATAATACCATTTCCAATTAATCCAATTAATGAATACATCTTTATGGCTTCTTGCTGAAACAATCCTATGATTCCAAAAAAGAATCCAATAACCGATGTAATTAAACTCACCAAACCTAAAAAACCAACTAATACCAACTGAGTTTCATCTACTGGTTTTATTACCATCAATATAAATATTAAACTTATAAATATTGTTAAAGATATAACCCCTAATACCGTTGAAACAATCCCTATTCGTGAATGCTTTAAATTATTCAACTTTAATTGTAATCTATCCATAAGTATCCCCTTTAATCTTTTTACACTTTGTATATACCTTCGCGGCTACATAATATAATATATATCCAATTGCACCACCTAGAGTATTTAATATCATATCATCCACATCAAAAATACCAACTCTAAAATGTAATTGTAATAATTCAATTAATAAACTAACAACAAAACTACATACAACAACCTTTACAAAACTCTTATAATATTTGCTTAAAATTGGCAAATAAAACCCTAAAGGGACAAATGCTAGTATGTTCCCAAATAAATTGGTTACCCAATATAAAAAAGTCATATTCTGTCGATATACTATAAATCTTCTAATCTCTTTGAAGGGGATAATATTATATGTATATTCATCTATTATTTGAGTTCTTCCATAGTAATCACTAAAAAACAATACGTTCATCAAGAGAATAATATATATAAAAAACAAAATATAACTTCCAAATTTATAATACTTCTTATCAATTTTTTTAAATATCAAAATATACACTCCCTAAAACTCAACAAGACCTTTATCAGTTCATTACATAGATTAAGATACTATTTATAAAGGATAAAAAGAAGCCAACAACACCTAATACAAGGGATCCCTTCATAATGATTGTTGATTTTCTATTTAAACTCTTGATACTTAGTATAATACATAGCAAACTTATACAGACGCCAATTAAAGGCAATAACCAAAGTACTAAACCCATTATTCCAAAAAAGATGGTCATTACGACATACTTGCCATCATGTTCATACATTATTAATCACCTATTTTCATTTTCATCCCCATTTTTTGTAACACAATGTGGACAAACACATATTATATAGTATCACTAAAGATGAAGCTACCGCTGTACAATTAATAATTGTACACTACCACATTCATTCCTCCTTATTAGGTGCAGAGTCTACTCTGCACCTCTTTTTAGAAGCAATCCTCCAAAGATTATACTTAAAGTTCCAACAGCAACGCTAACGACTATCGTTACAATCCCTAGAATAATATTAACTTTCCCAACCATTTTGGCACTCATTTAAAAGCCCCCTTTGTAGTTAAATTTACTTATTATTATCATTAATCCATTGATAAAATTGTACATCTATATACCTGTCAAATTTATAGCCCACTTCTTTTAATTCACCGGCCAACTTAAAGCCATGTTTTAAATGCAATTTTATACTTTCATGGTTTTCACTGGCTATTCTAGCAATAATAGTATGACACTTTCTATTTTCTCTCATCTCTTTTAACAAGTGAGCCATCAATTGATTACCTATCCCTTGACATCTAAAATTTTCATCCACATATAGTGATATTTCTGTTGTATTTTTATAAGCACATTTATCGAATAATTTGGATAAGGAAATCCAACCACAAACCACATTGTCCACTTCCATAACAAAAATAGGTAGATTATCTGAGAAATATTTGTCAAACCAGTTTTTTCTATCTTGGACTGTTTTTGGTTCAATATCAAAAGTTGCTACCGTCTTAAGTATAGCTTGGTTATATATTTCTGTTATTCTTCCTAAATCTTTTAGTTTACCGTCTCTTATAATCATATATACACCTAATTTCTATTTACTTTTAACCAATAACTCCCTATGACATTTTCAATTGGAACTGTTCCTATATGTCTGCTGTCCTCACTAACATTTCTATTGTCTCCAAGTACAAAAATATGTCCTTTAGGAACAATAATCTGTTCATCAATATTATATCTAGCAGGTTTATCCAAATAGGGTTCCTCTAATATTTCTCCATTTAGCATTACAGTATTCTCAGTAAACTCAATGATATCTCCTTCTTTACCCACAATTCTTTTTATCCAATAGTAATCATCTTGACTTTTTGTAATTAAAAAAGCTATTAAGTTGTTTCTAAGGTTAAACCCTAACTCATCCAAGACTGTTCTTTTTTTGTCTACTCTACTATCAATCACTACTATATCTCCATAATCATAGGACTTATTAATTGTGCTCAATTTATTAATAATTATTCTATCATTATTCTTTAGAGTGCCTTCCATAGATCTCCCTTGTACCTGAGTTGGTTGTACTATAAAAGTATTAATAACCAATACGCTAATAAATGCACCTATAATGTAAATACTCCAACTAAGTAATTCCTTAAAAATTCTCTTCTTCATATACTCACCCTAACTTTTAATATCTATTTTTATCTTTATTTTATTATACCCTAAAAGTTAAATATTTCAATTCATATTATCATATTATCTATAGATTTATTATTAAAGTCTTTCTGTTAACCCTATAATTAAAGTAACGAAAAAGGAATACAAAATGAGATGGTTATTATTATCCCATAGTGTATCCCTTAAGTTTTTTATACTTTTACTATGATTCTTTTATTTGACTTTCTATTTCATTCATAACGTCTTGTACTGACATAATTCTATCCGCTAAGTGAGCATTAGCTCCACAGAACATCAAGCCATTATCAGAATCACCTTTTACTGCGTCAATTAATGCTTTACTTATACAGAATGGTATTTCCTTAGGATTGCAAGACGATATACATAAATGACATTTATTATCAACAATTCTTTCTTTATTATTAAGTCTCTTTACGAAATTATTATTAATTGCTCTACCTGGTAATCCTACAGGAGACTTAACCAAAGTGATATCTTCTTCCTTACAATCAATATATTTTTGTTTGTAATTATCATGAGCATCACATTCATTTGTTGTAACAAATCTAGTAGCTATTTGTACACCGTCTACACCTAATTTTAAGTATTTTGTCACATCATAGCCATCATATATACCTCCTGCTGCTATAACAGGAATTTTCATATTATATTCTGCTTCATAGTTTTTGATTTCTTCCATTATCTCTATAAGAATCTTATCAAAATCAATATCATTATTAATATCTTCTTCTGAAAAGCCTAAGTGACCCCCTGCTTTTGGCCCTTCTACAATTACCATATCTGCAGTTCTTTTGTACTTCTTATCCCAACTTTTAAGAATAAGTCTTAATGCTCTTACAGAGGAAACAATAGGTGCGATTTTAACTTTTGTACCTTCAACAAGTTGTGGCAATTTTATAGGTAAACCAGCTCCTGATATAATTAAATCAATACCACTATCTACCGCTTCTTTAACATATTCATCATAGTATCTTTGAGCCACCATAAAATTAATGCCAATGATACCTTTATGAATATTATTCTTTGCTTCAGAGATATGTTTTTTCAATGCCCTTATATTCGCTTTTAAAGGATTCGAGTAAAAATCCTCCTCATCGTATCCAATTTGCGCGCCTGAAAGAACGCCTATCCCACCAGCATTGGTAACTGCTGCTGCTAACTTACCTCTTGATACCCCTATTCCCATGCCACCTTGTACAATAGGTAACCTTACTTCTATATCTCCAATTTTAAGTGGCTTTATGTCCATAACTACAACTCCTTTTGACCTTACTTTATAAATGTATAAATATACTTATATCTATTATAAAGTATATATGATAAAATGTAAATTGTTTTGATAATAAAATATTTTGATATACAAAGCTTTTTTGATATAAATCTTTTTAATCATTGTTAAATCAAATAAAACCATATCTTAAATTATTAATATATTATTCTTTTTTTATTCCTAGGATATAGAAAAAGCGCAACAAAAAATGCTACGCTTATCATTTATTTATTATTTTGAAAAAAATAAAGCTAAAGTACCAGGTCCTGCATGAGATCCTATTGCACACCCTATATTATTTATAATAAAGTCTTTACATCCAAATTCTTCTTCAATCATATTTTTTAATTTGTGGGCAGTTTCTAAGTCATCCCCATGGCTTATTGCAATTGTTTGATCTGATAAATTATTGCCTCGTTCTTTCATTAAGTCAACAATTCTTTTGATTACCTTTGCTCTACCTCTAATTTTTTCAAGTGGTACTAATTTTCCATTTTCAACACTTAGTATTGGTTTAATATTAAGGAGTCCACCAACAAATGCTGACGTACGACTTAATCGGCCACCTCTACATAAGTACTCTAAATTATCAACAGTAAATACATGTTCCATATTTTGTGCACTTTGTTTAACTGCTTCAATGATCTCATCTTTGGACTTGCCACTTTCTGCCATTAATGCAGCTTTATAAACAACCAGTCCAAAACCTAATGAAACACATTGACTATCAATATTCGTTATATCTGCCTCAGGAAATTCTTCTAATATTTCATTTCTTGCCATAACCGCAGATTGATATGTACCTGATAACTCAGATGATATTGCAATGTAAATACATTCCTTGCCTTCTTTAACATATTTGTCAAAAACTTTAGAGAACATATCTGGCGGTATTTGAGAGGTTTTATAAACCTTACCCTCTTTCATATCATCAAATATTTTTTTAGGTTTAATGGTTACTCCATCCAAATACTCTACATCATCAAGGTAAACAAGTATTGGTAATACTTCAATATTATACTTTTTGATTATTTCCTCTGGTAAATCACAATTACTGTCGGTGATAATTTGTATAGCCATATTAAACCCACTCCCACAAAATGTATTTATATTTCTATTATATTATAATATGTTATATTTTATTTGTCTATCTTTTGATTATCAAAGTATTTGAAAGTCTAATCTGCAAACTTGCTTGCAAGGATTTGGAGATTAGACTTTCAATGAAGCTTATGTCTCTTACGAAGTAAAGGCATAAGGTGAGTTAACAAAGCTTATGTCTCTTGCAAAGTAAGAGGCATAAGGTGAGTTAATAAAGTCTAATCTGCAAACTTGCTTGCAAGGATTTGAAAATCACCCTTTCAATGAATAAAGAGTGCACCATAAGGCACACTCTCTTGAATTAAAGTTCATTATTCTTTACTCTAGCAATTAACTCTTCAACTTTTCCTTTAATAATATCTCTCGTTTCTCTAAAGCCTTCAATTGGGCCACCTGATGGATCTGTTAAGCCCCAATCTTCTCTATGTTTCGTTGGGAATGTTGGGCATTGAACATTACATCCCATTGTAATGACGATATCCATTTGTGGTGGAATATCACTTAATAACTTAGGCTTATGTTCACTCATATCTACGCCTGCTTCTTCCATTACTTCAACAGCTAAAGGTTTAACTTCTGGATAATCCTCTGTCCCTGCAGAATATACTTCTAACACATCACTACCAAGATTTTTGGCCCAACCTTCTGCCATTTGAGAACGGCAAGAATTGTGTACACATATAAACGCTACTTTCTTTTTCATATAATCCACCTCTTTCGTTAGATTTAATCAAATGCTTTTTTTGTTTTATTAACTATTTTTACTAAGGTAAGCATAAGTGGTACTTCTACCAATACACCTACTACGGTAACTAATGCTGCTCCTGATTGTGCCCCAAATAGAGTAATTGCAACTGCAACTGCTAATTCAAAGAAATTACTTGATCCAATTAATGCTGCTGGACCTGCTACATTATGAGGTAATTTCCAAGCTTTCGCCCAACCATAAGCCAGGAAGAAAATTAAAAACGTCTGGATTATTAATGGGATTGCAATGAGTACTATGTGTACTGGATTGTTAATAATGGCATCTCCTTGGAATGTAAAGATCAAAGTAAGTGTCAATAATAACCCTGTGATGGTAACGCCATTAAACTTCTTAACAAATACTTCTTCAAAGTATTCTTCACCTTTAGCTTTAATAATAAACTTTCTTGATAAATAGCCACCTAATAAAGGTATTATTATAAAGAATGCAACGGATAAAAATAATGTATCATAAGGAATTGGTACATTTGACACCCCTAATAAAAATGCTACTATAGGTGTAAATGCCACTAATAAAATCAAATTATTAACAGCAACTTGAACCAATGTATACGCACCATCACCCTTTGTTAAATGACTCCATACAAACACCATTGCTGTACAAGGTGCTGCCCCTAAAAGCACTGCTCCTGCTAAGTAATTCTCAGCCAATTCAGGTGAAAACCAATTTTTAAAAACAAACTGAAAGAAAAATGCAGCGATCAAATACATTGTAAAAGGTTTAATTAACCAGTTCACCACTGTTGTAACTGCTAACCCTTTTGGTTTTTTAGACGCCTCTACAATACTACTAAAATCAATTTTTAACATCATTGGGTAAATCATTAACCAAATTAATATTGCAATTGGAATAGAAATCTTTGCAACCTCAAGTCTTTCTAGTGTCTCAGGAACAATAGGTAAAAATCTTCCAATAGCAACCCCTGCAACAATACAAATGGCAACCCAAATGGTTAGATACTTTTCAAAAAAACCTATACCTTGTTTTTGTTCTTTTTCCATAATGATAACCTCCTATAGGATAATAATATTATTTCACACATTGTTCTGTTAATACTTTTAAAACTTTCTCCTTATCGTCTCTTAGAAAAGTACAATCAAATTCACTACTCAAATAACGGTGTAACAGCTCTATGTCTTTATCCATTGTAAACTGACTTCTAAGATAATCGTATAGCTCTTTGTGTTCCTCAATAAAAGTATCACTAATCCTATAATATACCCATTGAGCACTCTTAAAACTTTCAATTATACCAGCACTTTTTAATTTATTTAAATGGCGGGAAGCATTCGACTGTGTTATATCAAGTAAGGATTCTAACTCACAGACACATAACTCCTTCTCCATTAATAAATGAAGAATTCTAAGCCTATTCCCATCACCAACTGCCTTTAAAATATTCACTAACAAATGATCCACCTCCATATGCGTATATGAGCATCTACTCATATACTATAATATGCAAAAATTATTAAAAAGTCAACTAACTTTACAAAAGCTTAACATTTTTATAATTCTACTTTTCTCTACTATATTAAAATCAGTCTCATAATATATCATCTATGGCATATAATAATTTAATTAGAATATAAAGAGGTTTTTTATATGTGGATCCCTCCCAAAGAAGATTCTATCCATTCCGCTCCTTCTTATTATATTACACAACAACAAGTACGAGGATATATAACATTAGGTCCCCAACCTCCCACTTCATTAATCGTAAGGCCTATTAGCAGAGTTAGTGCTCACATACGATTTGCTAATTTCTCACAGCTAGCACCTATTATCAATATATATCTGGATAACAGGCTTATTGCTAATAATCTTAGATACAAGCAACAGACAATGTATTTATCTTTAGAACCAAGAGCATATACTCTTTCTATTAATCTTTCTAATGAACCTGATACGCTTTTTTATGAAACAACTATCGTTATTCCAGATGAAGCTGTTATTTCTACAGTATCAGTTAATTTATTAGAAGGCTTAAAAATTATAGATATTAGTGATGATGCTGAAATTACCTCTGATAAAGTATCTATAAAATTTGTTAATGTTTCCCCTGATTCTCCACCTCTAAGCTTTCTAATAAACGCCCAAGAAAAGTTTAATAATATTAATGCCAATGAGAGCACTGATTATATTCAAATAACAACTGCTTCTAATTTTAATATAGAAATTAAACGTACTGATACTGGAGAAATTATATCTACTGTCCCTAATGTTTTATTACTAACTGGAAATGCTTATACTTTTTATGCCATAGGTCTATTCTACGGAACCCCTTCATTTGAAGTTGTTAGTTCTCTAGATGGTAGTTCTTATTTCTTGGATTGATTTCATTGGAAATTAATTAGGTTATTACAAAAAAACTAGAGCAAGTAAACTCACTCTAGTTTTAAATAGGGGGATAGGGGGATTATCCTAAGATAGCTTTTAAATCTTCATCTGGTGTAGAAATTGGTTTCACCGCAAATTGCTCAACTAAAACATTTAATACATTTGGTGAAACAAATGCTGGTAATGAAGGTCCAATATGAATATTCTTAATACCTAAAGATAATAAAGTTAAAAGAATACATACAGCCTTTTGCTCATACCAAGATAAAATAATAGATAATGGTAAGTCATTAACTCCACATTCAAATGCTTCTGCTAATGCTACGGCAATTCTAATTGCTGAGTATGAATCATTACATTGACCTACATCTAGTAATCTTGGTAATGGACCAATATTACCATGATCCAATTTATTGAATCTAAACTTACCACAAGCTACTGTTAAAATCACAGTATCGGCTGGCGTTTTTTCAGCTATTTCTGTATAATAATTTCTTCCTGACTTAGCACCATCACAACCACCAATTAAGAAGAAATGTCTAATTAAACCATCTTTTACTGCGCCAACAATTGTTTCAGCGTGACTTAAAGTAGCATTATGTCCGAAACCAGTCATAATTTCTTTTACTTCTTCATCTTCAGTAAATCCACCTAATTCAATTGCTTTTTCAATCATAGCAGTAAAATCTTTTTTACCATCTACTTCTTCAATATGTTGCATTTCTGGGAATCCTACAACACTTGTTGAGTAAATTCTATCTGCATAAGATGCTTTTGGTTTTTGTAAACAGTTAGTTGTCATTAAGATACATCCTGGAAGACCATCAAACTCTTTTTGTTGATCTTGCCAAGCACCACCGAAGTTACCTACTAAATGTGGATACTTATTAAGTTCTGGATAACCATGAGCTGGTAACATTTCACCGTGTGTATAAATGTTAACCCCTTTACCTTCTGTTTGCTCAAGCAACTCTTTTAAATCGTGTAAATCATGACCTGAAATAACGATGAAAGGTCCTTTTTTATTATTAATATTTACCGCTGTTGGTGTTGGATGACCATAAGTACCTGTATTAGCACTATCAAGCAATGCCATACATTTTAAGTTAACGCCACCAAACTCCATTAAAATATCAAGTAACTCAGCCACACCTAAATCATCATTCACTGTTGCACCAAAAGCTTTAAAGAAATAATTGTTAACTTCTTCATCTGCACTACCTAATACAAAAGCGTGGTGTGCATAAGCCGCCATACCTTTTAACCCGTATATTAACATCTCTCTTAAAGAACGAACATCTTCATTTAAAGTATCATCAACCATAATACCAGCAATTTTAGAATCTCTAATCATTTCATCTAAAGTACCTGGTAAAATATAAGTTGCTTCTGCTGGCACTTTACCTTCAACATCTCCAAGCTCAGCTTTTAACTCGGCTTTAATTGCAGCACCTTCTTTAAGAAACTCAGCAAATCTCTCATCATCAAAATTAACATTCGTTAAAGTTGAAAATGCAGTATCTATAACAAAATTTTGAACTCTAGCATTAATTTTTTTACCTTGATCTAATAACTTACTTCCGTAAAAACCAATACCTTTTAATTGATAAATTAATAAATCTTGTAAACCAGAAACCTCTGGTGTCTTTCCACATACTCCCATAGACGTACAGGCTTTACCACCTGCTGTCTGCTCACATTGATAACAAAACATTGACATAAAATATACCTCCTAGAATTTTTTAATCTATGATACAATCCTTAAAAAGAATGTGTTGTTGTATCTCTTAAACTTATTATAGTCCATAGGGGTATATCTTTCTGTAACAAATGTTACACCAAGCAAAGAAAATTAAACTAATTTGTTTTACCGTGTATAAAAGTTGATTAATATTGTATAAAACACTCTATGTACAAGCAAGTAAATGATTTTAGACTGAAAAATCACCTAATAGAAAAAGCCTAGGGGTATTATATATAAGATTATACAGCGGAGCCACGGATGGCGTAGCTCGACCCTCTTATCCAAGGATGGATAAGGGTCGATAAATCTTATTTATAATACCCCTAGGCACGACCCTAGCAATGGTTTTAAATGTATCTACCCAATTTCAATTGCATCAGTAGGGCAAGACTCTGCAGCCTCTTGTGCAGCATCCTCATGCTCTGATGGCACATCAACGTCTATAGCAACTGCCAACCCATCATCTTCCATTCTATAAACCTCTGGACAGATACTTGGACATAACTCACAACCGATACAAGCTTCCTTATCAACATGTGCTTTCATAATTAAAAACTCCTTTCAAAATTCATAATATATACCTTCAAGAGAAGTGGCAACAGTAACCTATTATTAGCCCTCATCTCCTAAAAGTATTAACACTCATCGTTAATAATATACTTCTATATTATCTCAACTTATTCCTCATAATGCAAATAAATTATAATTTTATTAAAAGTAGTACCCTCAAAATCCTAGAAGGCCTTTGAAAATACTACTTTATCTTTAATTTTGAGAAAAAATAACCACTAGTAACATTTTAAACTGCTCTATGGCTTCTAACCCGTGTGGAATACCCGCTGGCATTACAATCATTTCACCTTTACTTACTTCAAAAACCTCATCACCAATCGTGATTTTTGAACTACCATCTAAAACATAAACCAATGCATCCCCACTAGAAGAATGAGAACTGATTTCTTCTCCTTTATCAAAGGCAAACAAAGTTAAACTTGATGCTTTTCCCTGTGATAAAGTTCTACTTACCACTTGACCCTCTTGATAGGTTACAAGGTCCTCCATAATTTCTACTTTTGAAAAATCTATATTTTTAATTAAATGATTCGCCATATAATATCTCTCCTTTTAATTTTCATATTTGTTTTCAAGACTTTCTAATAGCCCAATATATTTTTTCTGAACTTCATTATCTGTTGCATTACGTTCATACTCAAAACTTTCTTTATTGATTCGATCGAGTGTTTCTTTGGCAAGATTGTTCTGTGCAAAAGTAAATACCACATTGTCTTCTTTATCAATATGTCTTGTTAATAAATCATGATACCCTATAGCATTGGCAATGATGTCTAATCTTGCTTTATTATCTCCTGCTATCACTTTGTTAACGGCTTCTTCTAATTGTTGCATAAACAGTCTTCCTAAATCATGTTCTACAAGCATACCGTATTTTACTAATTTTTCTGCTGCTGAACCTAATTCTTCAACCATTCTGTTAAATAAAAAATCTTCTTCCTTACCATGATGATGTTTATCCGCATAATTTCTAACAAAATCAATCATCTTAAAAAAATCTTTATAGTCTATATCTTCATTATCCATGACTTTATAACAAACTTTTTTTATGACTGCAAGCATACGCTTTATATATCTATGCTCATCGATCATTAATTCTAAACTATTCATAAACTCACGCTCCTAATTTTTATTTATGGTATGCGTAAAACCTGATTTTTCATAAGTAAAATTCCCACTTAGATTTTCTACAAAAGATTTAACCCAAGCTTCTCTTAGTTCATAAAAAACTTCTATATCTCCTGCAACTCGATCCCAATAAGGTTTATGCAAACAAGCTGTTACTGTCCATACAAATTTTGTATCTGTACTTGTAACAATTTGATTTACTCTATCACAAGGCATCCCTTCAATTACAAAGTTATTTAATGCATTAAAAACTTCCTCTGGGTTTTCAATTTCACCATCAAGATGAGTGGCTGCTAAAGCACCTTGTTCTTTAAAAAGACCTATAATACTTTCTTTAATAGAGTCATCCACTTCTAGCATTTTAGTAATCAAAAAACCCTGTCTTGTTTCAACATTGGATATTTTTTGTTGTAACCAACCGTGTATATTAGACGTATCAATAATACTTTCTAAATCTTTACCCCCTGTTGGCTCTCCAAATTTATCATAACTTTCAACTTTCCATTCTTCTGCTGGCAAGCCTTTTTCTTTAGCTAATTCTATAATCTTATCTTCTAATCTCTCAGCCCATATAATCTTATTGTATAACCAAAAATGTATATCTCCTAAAAACAAACTCATATGACATCCTCCAGTAAAATTATTATTTATTTAATGCTTCTAATATGGTATTGACATCTAAACCGTGTACCATAGCTGCTTCTTCAATGGTTTCTCCTTGTGCAGAAGGGCAACCCATACATCCCATTCCAAAGGACATTAAAACACCTGCTGCCTCTGGTTTTGCTCTTAATACTTCTCCAATTGTCATATCTTTATTTACATTCATGATAATGCCTCCTATTTTAATTTATAATAATATATACAACTCTTTTTCTTCCTTTTTAAGTCTTCCTAATAATGCTGCCATTACATTTTTAGTATTTTCTTTAAAGGACTCCATATCGCTAATTATCTTGCTCATAGTATTGTACTTCACTTTATAATCTTCGAAGATACTATTTAGGTTACCCATTTCTTCAACAAAAAGACTCGCTGTTTGTGAAATTTTATGATTCGTATTCTCTATTAAGTTAGGGTACATATATTTATCTTCTGAATTAAGATGAATCTTCAATATGCCAGCTAACTGATTAATTTTCATAGCTATTTGTGTTGCATTTTCTTTTATAGAATCGTTTTTTAATCCTTCAATTTCTCTAATGATCTTTTCTATATCGCTATGCTGCTTGGTTAGGATTTCAATTTGTTTCATCTCATTCACTCCTTGATTGTAATTATAAAGAATTACAATCTTTTATTCTGTAACCCAGGTTACCAATTGGTAATTTTTTTCTTATTTGAAAGCCTTCGCAAATTCTTTCCCATATGCTCTGCACTTTTCCATATGTTCTTCATCTGGATTCCATAAAACTTTTATGCCTTTATCTATAACTTCTATTTTTGATGCCTCTAATAATTGAGTTAATATATCAACAGATTGACCTGACCAACCATATGAACCAAAAGCTGCTGATTTTTTATCTTTAAACTGCAACCCTTTTATCATTTCCATAAGAGATGCCATAGATGATAATATACCGTTATTTATAGTAGAAGATCCTACCAATACACCTTGTGATTTAAAAACTTCTGTTATGACATCATTTTTATCGGATTTGGCTACATTATAAAGCTTAATATTATAATCTGGTAAAACTGCTTTAATACCTTCTGCAATGGCTTCTGCCATTCTTTTTGTTGCATCCCACATAGTTTCATATATTAATGTGATTTGTTTTTCTTGATAATTGTTAGCCCATTTCAAATAATTTTCAACTACTTGCACTGGATTGTCTCTCCATATAATACCGTGACTTGGGCAAATCATATTAATAGGAAGATTAAAGTCTAAGACCTCGTGAATTTTTTTAGTTACTAAGGGGCTAAATGGCGTTAATATATTGGCATAATATTTAATAGATTCTTGGTATAATTCACCTTGATCAACCAAATCATTATACATAAGCTCTGATGCATAATGCTGTCCGAAGGCATCATTACTAAATAAGATATCTTCTCCTTTTAAGTAGGTCATCATACTGTCTGGCCAATGTAACATTCTAGCTTCAATAAAAATCAATTGATTCTTCCCAATATCTAATGTATCTCCTGTTTTTACTTCAACAAAATTCCAATCTTTATGGAAATGGCCTTTTAATGAAGTGATACCGTTTTTTGTACAATATATAGGTGTATCAGGGATTTCTTTCATCAGCTCTTCTAAGGCCCCACTATGATCTATCTCGGCATGGTTTGCAATAATATAGTCAATGTCCTTTAAATCAATTTCTTTTTTTAATGCTTCTACATATTCCTTAGCAAAGGGTTTCCAAACGGTATCAATCAATACAGTTTTTTCATCTTTAATAAGGTAAGAATTATATGAAGAACCTTTATGAGTAGAGTACTCCTCACCATGAAAAGACCTTAATTCCCAATCTATTTTTCCTACCCAAGTAATTGTATCATTTATTTTAAAGCTCATAATTATCAACCCTTCTATAGTATATTTTTAAACAAAATATTATTTTCAAGATGTATATGTTGGTATAAGTCAAGTTCTAATTCTTTTAGTTTTTCATAAGTGGTAATATAAGTTTGGCAAACACCTGTAGGCGCTTTATAATCAAATGTAATTTTGTTCATTCTTTTTAATATGTCTCCTGCTTTTTCGTGTTCTTCCTCTAATTCAATAATGGTTTTTTTAATATGCCCTTTTTCCTTTTCATCAACTGCCTCATCGTACTTAAGGACTAAAGGAAATAAGACTTCTTCTTCTTTTACAAGATGGCTTTCTAATTCATCTTTTAACATATGAAAACCTGTGTTGATTTCACTTAATACATTTGGAAATTTATCTGAATGTACTTCGTATATTTTATTAACTAACCCACTTATAATTGGTAATGTCTCCCTTAAATAATCATGGTGGGTTCTTATGATATGATTGATTAGTTCTGGTTTTGAATATAAAGCATAATTAACCTCATTATCATTATTTCTAATTTCCCCATCTTTATTAAGGTTTTCTAGAATAAATTCACTATCTAAACCTTCTTCCTCAATGACTTCTCCTAATGCTCTGTGACCTCCACAACAAAAATCTATGCCATATTTTAAAAACACATTTATTGTTTTAGGTTGATCTGTTACAATCTCACCAATTTTATCTTCTAATCTAATTTCTTTACTCATAACGACACACTCCTTTAAGTCATATTGTTTTTTTGTTCTCTATGTGTTTATAATACAATTAACCCATAATTTTTTCTGTGATTATAATCACATTTTAATTAATTTATAATTATAGTTATAAAATATTTCATTTTACATAGGAGGTTTAATATGCTTAACACTTGTAATTGCAGTGCTTGCAATGATAAGTACTGTGCTAAAAAAGTTTCACTTTTTTCTAATCTAGATACAAACCAAATTTTAAAGGTGGTTAATAAAATAGATCATAAATCTTATAAAAAGGGAGAAATCCTCTTCTCTGAAGGGGATATTGCAGATAGGTTTTTCATTGTAAACAAAGGCAGCCTTAAGGTTTATAACTATACAAAAGATGGGAAAGAACAAATACTATATATATTATCTGAAAGTGATTTTTTAGGGGATTTGAATCTTTTTAAAGAAGGTGTTTTTGATTATTACGCCATGGCCTTAGAAGATACGGCCTTATGTACTTTGAACAAACAAGATTTTAATCATATCCTCTTAGAAAATCCTGAAATCAATCTTAAAATCCTAGATTATGCCTATGAACGTATTACTACCTTAGAAAAACTAATACAAACCCTAAACACAAAAGACATTAATACTAGACTAGCTAACTTATTAATTAATATCTCTAAAAACTTTGGCATAAAAAAAGGAAAGGAAATTGAGATAACCTTACCTCTTAGTAGAGAAGATATGGCCAGTTATTTAGGATTAACACGAGAAACTGTAAGTAGACATTTAAGTGATTTACAAAATCAAAACATTATTAAAATGATAGGTAATAAGAAAATGGTTGTATTAGATATGAATGAACTGAATAATTTATAAACCTTGCTCCTATAAAACTTTACATTATGAACATACACTCATTTATACTTCTTGTAATACTATATACTAACTTATTCTAAGGTGATGCTATGTTTAGAGATAGAGATAATTATGATAGTAACTATATGCAATCCACCGAACTGGTATTTCCTCCTGGTGGTAGAGGTTTTTATCCGGAACCCGATATATCTTTTGTTCCCCTTAGACCTTATGAATCTTATATTAGATTTGGTCATTTTTCTCCAGATTCCCCTCCTGTGGATGTCTATTTAGATGATCTAATCATAGGAGAAGGGGTTAATTTTACAGCAGTTACTGAGTATTTTTTAGTTGGCACGGATGCCCATACCGTACAAATATATATTACAGGGGATAAAGAGTACCCTATCTATGAAGAAACCTTTTATCTTCCTGCTGGTAGCCTTGTAACACTGGCCTCTATTAACTTGTTTGATAATATCTCCTTTGAATTAATTAATGATACAACCCGAATAGAACCGGAGCAAATGTTTGTAAAGTTTGTTAACTTATCTTACGGCTCACCTACCTTAGATTTACTTATAAATGATGAAGTCTATTTTTCCAATATTCCTTATAACGAAACATCTTATTACTTTCCAATTGTCAACAATAAACCATACTACAATATGACTTTACTAAACTCCCAAACAGGGGAATTGGTTCTTAACTTCTTTAATGTCCCTTTAGAAGGCAACCATGCCTATACCATTTATGCTTTAGGTATTTATAATGGTACTCCAGATACATTTCTTCTTATAACCATTGATGGAAGCACTTATGTATTAGAGGAATTTCCGGATTAAAAATTATTTCTATAAAAAAAGGTGATTTTATGACAAAGAAAAATAATATGGATAATACTATCTCTAATATTAATGTGCCCATTGCAATATACCCGCCTTCTGAATTACTGGTTAAACCAACCAGTAGAAGCAACTCATATATTAGAATAGGCCACTTTTCTCCTGATGCACCACCCGTTGATGCTTATATTGATGATTATTTACTGGCTAGTAATTTATCCTTTGGACAAGAAACTTTTTATAAAATCATTGAACCAGATAGTCATAATATAAAGCTTTATCCAACAGGAGAAAAAAACTCGCCCCTCATAGACGAAACAATAAAAATACCAAAAGGTACTGTGGTTTCAACAATTGCTATTAATAGATTAGATAAATTAGATATTATACTTGTGAATGACAATGTATACGTTAGCCCCGGTGAGATTATGATTAAATTTTCAAATATGTCTCCAAATGGAAGGAGTATGAACTTTTATATTAATGATGCGTTAATCTTTGAAAATGTAACTTATAGGGATGTAACATATTATACGGACTTAAGTATTAATACTTACTACAATATTCTTGTAACAGATTATGTAACTGGAGAAGCTATAATAGATGTTCCTAATTTGATTCTTTTACCTACCAGTGCCTACTCTTTCTATGGTGTTGGTCTTCAAGACAATTATAGATTAGTTATTACATTAGATGGAAGTTCCTATTTTTTTGATTAATATGCACTCAGAAACCTACTTATTTCAAACTATATAATGTATATTCTGATTAATCACAATATTGGTTTGTACACATATTATATAGTAAAATACTTTTAGGTGATTTTAGATGTGGATTAATCCAACAAGAAAACCTAGCTGTCCTTATTATCTTAAGTTAATTAATAAACAAAGTTTTGGTCATCCTCCCACTGATCTAGTCGTTAAACCTCATACTCGGAAAAATTCATATCTTAGATTTGCAAACTTTTGCACTGACACACCAGAAATAGATGTATATGTTGAGAATCGTCCAATTGCAAAAAAACTAAGGTATGGTACTTTATCTATGTACGCAACCCTCTCTCCAGGGAAACATCTGGTAAAGATTTATGCCCCTGATGATAAACACAAAGTTTATTATAGTGATTATATCACTATAGATAAAGATGATATTATAACTACTTTTGCTTTTGACCAAACTTATAATTCAGAGCTTATTGGTTTTAATGACGATGTTATTGTAATTCCTACAGAAATATTCATTCGCTTCATAAATTGCTCTCCCGATGCACCTCCATTAACCTTCATTATAAATCTTGAAAAAACTTTTAGTAATATATCTGTTAATTTAGTTCCTCAATATAAAAAAGTAAAAATAAATTCAAATTATGATATTATCATCCAGCGTTCAGATACTGATGAGGTAATTTACAATGTCCCCAATATTATTCTTATTCCAGGCAGGGCTTATACCTTCTATGGCATTGGCATAATTGATGAGGAACCACCTTTTCAACTTGTCGCTTCACTAGATGGTAGTTCCTATTTTGAGGATTATTATTAGATCAAATAAAATTTAGAATATGAATAGGTGGTATTTATATGTGGATAAATTCATTAGATTGTCTTAGTCCGCCTTATTATGTAAAAGCATGTGTAAGAACAAAAAGAACTTTAGGACCTTATCCTCCTACAGACTTAATTATTAAGCCTGAATCTAGGGATCGTTCTTATATTAGAGTTGCAAACTTTTCTCCTGAAACACCAGAAATCGATGTGTATATTGGTAATAGACTCTTGGCAAAAGACTTGCAATTTGGAGAACTTACGATATATATTACCGTAATTCCAGGGAAATATAAACTCACTTTAACGCCTCCAGGGGATAGGGATAACCCTTATTTTTCAAGTGAAATAACCATTGAGGAACGATCTGTTATTTCTACCATTGCAGTGAATTTATTAGACCCAGATGCTAGACTTAAAGTGATCGATGATGATGTGTATGTCTTACCTAATAAAATCTTTATCAAATTTGTTAATACTGTTTATGATTCTCCCCCATTGGACTTTATCTTGAACTTAAATAAGTTATTTAGTAATGTTACTTATCCTATGGTAACTGATTTTAAATTGATAGATATGGCTTACCTTTATAATTTGATTATTCAACGTGCTGATACCAATGAAGTAATCTTTAACATCCCTAATATAGTTCTTGAACCTGGGAAAGTTTATACCTTTTATGGCATTGGATTAATGGAAGGGGATCCCCCTTTTGAAGTTGTAGCTTCCTTAGATGGCAGTTCCTATTTTTTAAATTAAAAAGTGGCATGCCCACTTTTTAATTTATCTTTATCACTGTTGAATTGATTTCTACATACTATATAAAAAAACAATAGGTGAAACTATGTGGATTAGTTCTAAAAGTTCATTAAAACCTCCATATTATAAAAAAACATTCTCCAAGGAAATAATGCCCTTGAGTACAAATATGTCTACTCCTTTTGGACACACGCCCATTAATGAGGATTCTTATATACGCTTTGCTAATTTTATTCCTGAACTATTGGATGTAGATATATATTTTAATGATACACTTAAAGTAAGGAATCTTAGGTATGGTGAAGAAACCTCTTATATTTCCTTTTCTCCTGGAGACTATAAAATCACTATATTTTCAACCATTGACAATGCCCAACCTCTAGTTGAAACAAGTATTGAGATTACCACACCAGGCTTAATATTAACTATCCCATTACACTCCCTTGACAAAGAAGAACTAAATATTATAGAAGATAATGCACTGATTATTCCCAATGAAATCTTTGTTAAGTTTGTTAACCTTTCCCCTAATTCTCCACCCTTAAACTTTATTTTTAATTTAGTTGACATCTTCAGAAATATAATTTATGACTATAGCAGTAATTACAAATTAATAGAAAAAGCTCCTAATTATCATATTATAATTCAGAATGCCCAAACAAATAAAATATTATATGATTTACCTAATATTGTGCTAGAACCTGGTAATGCATATACTTTTTTTGCCATTGGAATCATGGATGGTGATCCACCTTTTAAATTAGTCGTATCCTTAGACGGAAGTTCTTATCTTACAGATTAATTAAAGATCTTATTATTTAGACACTTCCTTGAGTGTCTAAATTTTTTAACATATATCCTAAAATCTATTTCCCATTCCGTTCAACATATTTTATAGAAACCTTGAAGTGCATAGAACAATCTGATTTTTCTAACATATACTAAAATAAAGTATTGATAGGGAGGATACTTATGTGGATTACTCCAAGGAATAATAGAATCCATTCAACTTGCCCTTATTATATAAAATCTTTGGAAACAAGAAGATTTAGATCTTTAACTTATCACCCTCCAACAGATTTATTGATAAAACCCCATACAAGAGTAAGCTCTTATATACGATTTGCTAATTTTTCACCCTATGCCCCTAAAATTGATATTTATCTTGATCACAGAGTCATTGCTAAAAATGTAAATTTTGCTGAACAGACCATGTATATTACAGTAGCGCCAAAAGAGTATACTGTAAGCATATACCGTTCAGATGAACCTAATGAAGTATTATATGAAACAACAATTGATATTCCCGAAGAATCCGTTATTTCTACCATCTCTATCAATTTAATAAATGGGGTAGACCTAATATCCGTAGATGATGACGCTCGTATACTACCTGATGAGGTTTTTATAAAATTTGCTAATGTTTCTCCTGGTTCCCCACCCTTGGATTTTATTGTTAATTTAAATGACTATTTTACAAATACTCATTTTAACTATATCAGCAATTATGAAGTTCTTGAAAAAGCCCCTAATTATAACGTAATCATAAGACGTTCTGATACCCATGAAGTTATTTATAATGTGCCTAATATTTTATTAAAAACGGGTAATGCCTATACTTTTTATGCCATAGGCATACTTGACGGAGAGCCACCATTCACATTTGTAACCTCTTTAGATGGTAGTTCATACTTTGTTGATTAAGATTAAATAATTATTTAAGAAAGTTAGTATTATATCCGTTAATACTAACTTTTAAAATAATTATTTAATACACTCTGAATAGAATTATTAACTTCTTCTTTAATTGAAAAGTTAAATTTATTAATTCGCCATTTTATAATTTTATAAATAATTGTCCCATGTATAATCTCTGCCAAATTGTCAATGCCTTCTACTTCTTTTATTAGATTCATTTCTACTCCAGTATGGATTTTTTTTTCTATAAAATTTATTCTTGTTGTAAAAATATCATATATTTTTTTTGAGAGTTCTTCTATATTGTAAAACACTTCTATACATAAGGTTATAGCTGTAATTTCTTGGTAATTTTCATAGTATTCTGCATAAGCATTTACAAAATATAGAATGGCTTCTTTTGGATTAAGATTCTTCAATTCTGTTGTTTTAATAATATCTTCATCAAACTGAGAGTAATGGTCTAACACAGCTAAAAGTATTTCATTCTTTGTGTTAAAGTGTTTAAATATTGTGCCTTCTGAAATATTTAAACCTTTGGCTATTTCACGAGTTGATAATCCTTGAATCCCTAGTTCATTAATGATTTCAACTGTGGTAAAAATTATTCTTTCTTTTGTATGTAATACTTTTTTCATATTGCCTCCTAATATAACATAACCCCTTCATTTTTATCTTGTAATTAACTCTAGCTTACTTAGAACATTTAAAAACTTTTCTATATTGATAGGTTTAGCAGCATAAGCATCAGAACCTTCTTCAAATGTGTTTTGAACGATTTCTGACTCCCCTAAAGCAGTTGTCATTATAATCTTAGCGTTTATCATTTTCGAATGTTTTTCTAAATCTCTTATAGCCTTTAATGTTTTTAATCCGTCTACTTTGGGCATCATAATATCCAAGCATATTAAATCATAAGGTTCTTTCTCCTTTAGTGCAATC
Source organism: Natranaerovirga pectinivora (assembly GCF_004342165.1). Taxonomy (NCBI): domain Bacteria; kingdom Bacillati; phylum Bacillota; class Clostridia; order Lachnospirales; family Natranaerovirgaceae; genus Natranaerovirga; species Natranaerovirga pectinivora. The sequence goes on from NZ_SMAL01000014.1 coordinate 21,483, forward strand.
ATTACAGCATCTATTGCTTCTAAACCATCCACTACCAAATCACATTTTCCATAATCAGTTAATACATTAAATAAAAACTTTCTACTGGCTAAATCGTCCTCTGCTATTAATATTTTCATTTATACCCATCCCTTTCATTAATCAAGTTGTTATATTCGTCTTTTAACTGGTTAATAAAATAGTATGCTTCCTCCAAATCCCCTCTTCTAATGGATAATTCTATTTTGAATGCCTTATTTTTTATAGAATCAGCATCTATCTTTATGGCTTCCATTTTTAAAACATTGGCGCGATTTTCTATTAAATCTAAATTGTTATCTTTCATTCCCTTATCTAACTCAATAATAAATTCTTTAATTTGTTCTAACTCACTTAATTTAACATTAAAAGTTTTTTTCCCATCTTTATTCCCCTTTTCTTTATGCTGGTTAATAACTTGGTTTATTTTATACAAAAGCAAGTTCATATCTATAGGTTTAGATATATAATCATTTACGCCATATTCTAAGAATTTTTCTTTGTCCCCTCCTAAGGCATAGGCAGTAAGAGCAATAATTGGTATACTATCTTTATAAATATCTCTAATCATATTTGTAACCTGTATGCCATCCATTAAGGGCATTTGAATATCCATAAGTATTAAATCTATATCTTTGATTTTTTTATAAATTTCAATCGCATCTAATCCATTATTAGCAGTTATAATGTTGTATTTGGAACCTAATATTTTTAAAACCAGTTGTTGGTTCACCATATCGTCTTCTACTAACAATATAGTATAATTTTTATCTTTATTGCATTTCTCTAGGGGGTTTAATACAATCTTTTCTTCTAAATTTGTATTTCCAGCCCCTAATAAAATTGGAATAGAAAATCCAAAGGTGCTACCTATTCCAATTTTACTTTCAACCCAAATATGCCCTCCCATCATTTCAACCAGTTGTTTTGAAATGACTAGTCCTAATCCTGTTCCACTATACTTTTTAGTATAGGAACCATCCAATTGACTAAAGCTTTTAAATAAGTTTCCTAAATCTTTTTCCCTAATTCCAATCCCTGTATCTTTAATAATAAAAGTAAGTTCCTTCTTATTGTTATCAGATTCTTTCATATCAACAATAATATCTACACTACCAAACTCAGTAAACTTTATGGCATTATGAATCAAATTATTTAGTATTTGATTTAATCTATAGAGATCACCGTAAACAAATTGTGGGATATTATTTATGCCCATAATATTTAGTTCTATTTCTTTTTCATTTGCTTTTTTATTATGTATTTTGATCAATTCTTGAATCATTTTATAAATATCAAATTGCCTATTTTCTATCTCTAATTTTTTTGCTTCCATCTTAGAAAAGTCTAAGATATCATTTATTATCTTTAACAACAAATTTCCTGAAGACTTTGCTATTAGTAAATTTTCTCTTTGATCCTTATTAAGCTCTGTTAAGAGTGTTAGATCTATCATACCAAGCAAGCCATTAAGAGGGGTTCTTATCTCATGGCTCATATTGGCAAGAAACTCACTTTTTAACTTATTAGCTTCTTCTGCCATCTCCATTGAATTCTTCATATTCTTTTCTATTTTTTTCTTTTCTGTAATATCTTCTATTACCACTAAGATTTTCTTATTTCCACCTATATTGATAGGCACGAAATCATATTTTAACCATTTTTCTATTTGCTTATTATTCACTAGTGTATTGTAATTGGAAATAATGTCTTTATATGGCTTTTTTTTCTCCAATACTTTTATTAAGTTTTTTCTAATATTACATAAAGGGCACCCTTTTCCTTGTCCACATTGAGCCCCCATGGCATTTAAACATTTTAATGTATTACCAAAATACTCCCCAATAATGGTATCTTTATCTTTAGCAAAAGTACTTCTATAAACTTGATTATAGTTATAGACCTTTATGTTTTCATCTAATATAACCATACCCAAAGGAGAGTTGTCAAAAACTGCTTTAAAATTATTTTTTTGGTTAATTTGTTCCACTTCATTTTTTCTGATTCTTGTAATATCCCTAAATACGATAACAACACCAACCACTTCTCCATTGGCATTACTTATTGGGGATATTTTAGCAGAAATATATTTTATTGAACCATCACTATGTACGAGAACCGTATCTTTTTTTAAGCCTAGCGATTTTTTCTCTTTTATAACTTCTTTATATGGAATAACAAGTTCTTTGTCATTTGTAATATTTGCTAGTCTGAATTCAGTTTCTAAATTTTTATGATATACGTCACTAATATCTTTACCTATTAAATTGGCAGCGCTTTGGTTTATATAAATAATATTGGCTTCATTATCAGTTGCTATTACGCCATCCCCAATACATTCAAGGGTAGATAATAATAAATCAATATCTTGTTCTTTTAATTTACTAATCTCTTTCATTTAGCACCTCGTTCATCCAATACATTATCCGTAAAACTTATGTCTCTTAGCCACCCACGAGACATAAGTTGAGTTAGTACAAACTGTTATATATTTCTTTAGATATCTTGTCTATGGAAAGTTGTTTATTTACAGCTCCAATATTTTCTGCCACTTTAGGCATGCCGTATACTACTGAACTTTTTTCATCTTGCCCAATTGTTAGAGCACCCATTCTTTTCATTTTTAACAATCCTTTTGCCCCATCATAACCCATTCCAGTTAATAGAACACCAATCGCCCGACTTTTTAAAACAGTAGCAACAGAATCGAATAATATATCTACAGAAGGACAGTGACCATTCATTTTTTCACCATCAAAGCATTCTACTTTATACTTTTTTCCAGCCTTGACAACTCTCATATGTTTGTCCCCTGGCGCAATTAATATTTTATTTTCTTCTATGTATTCTCCAGAGGTAGCTTCTTTTACTTCATATTTTAACATTGTATTAAGCCTCTGGGCAAACATTTTAGAAAAACCAGGTGGAATATGTTGAACAATGACAATTCCAGGTATGTTGTAATCCATATCCCTTAATATATTGGTTATGGCTTCGATGCCTCCAGTGGAAGCGCCTATGGCTACTATATCATATTTACTATTGCTATTTGTATTGGCCTTTTGTGTCCTTTCATCTTTAGAGCCATTACTAGTGAACATAGTGGTATTTAATAAACTTTTGATCTTTTTAATAAGATTTATAATGAAATAATGAATGTCTTCGGAACTTTTATAATTTGGTTTAGGAAGAAAATCTACTGCGCCTTTTTCTAACAATTCAACATTAAATTTATTTATACTACTTACTATTACAATGGGAATTTCATATTGAGGTAGTAGTTTTTTAATAAAATCAATACCATTCATTTTAGGCATTTCTATATCACAAGTCATTACATCTGGTTCAAATTGGAGAATTTTATCTCTTGCATCATAGGGGTCTGTTGCTGTTGCAACTACTTCTATATGGGGATCTGTTGATAAGTTCTTTTTTAGAAATTCTCTAAAAAACAACGAATCATCTACGATAAGAACTTTAATATTTCTCATGCTAATTTCCCTTTCTATAAACAGATGGTTGAATATAACTAAAGCCAACTTTTTCTCTATTTATAGTTTCTGAATGACCTATAAATAAATAGCCACCATCTTCTAACCCATTATAGAATTTATTAAGAAGCTTATGTCGTGTTTCATCATCAAAGTAAATCATGACATTTCTACAAAAAATTACCTGAAATTTCTTTTTAAACGGAAAAATACCTTCCATTAAATTAAACCGTCTAAAAAGAATTTCCTCTCTAATCTTTGATTTTATTTGATATGTTTCTTCATCTAATTTGTCAAAGTATTTATCTTGCCATGGTTTTGATATGTTTTTTATTTTATCATAAGGATATATCCCATTTATGCCCTGATCTAAAACTTCTTTTGAAATGTCTGTAGCTAATATTTTTGTGTCCCAAAGTCCTTTTTCTTCCCCAAAAAATTCATTTATGACCATAGCAAGGGTATAAGCTTCCTCCCCTGTTGAACAACCTGCACTCCAAATTCTTAAGTCCTTACCTTTAGCTCTTTTCTTTAATTCTGGTAAAACCTTTTCCCATAAATAATTAAAGTGCTGGGCTTCTCTTAAGAAATAGGTATGATTTGTCGTTATTCTCTCTACCAATTCTGATGCAATCATTCCCGTCTTATCTTCTATTAATTGATCATAGTAATCACTAAAACAATTAAAATTGTTAGCTTTAAGATAATTGTTTAATCTTGATGCTAATAACGTTTTTTTGCCCTCTTTTAAATGAATACCATAATTGTTTTTAATATAATGTGCCAGTAGATTAAATTCTTTATCTTTTAACATAATCATATTCTTACTTCCCCCCTTCACTTATTTTTTTAAACCCTAGCTCTTAGTACTTTCCAAATTCATTGTCATTTAAAATAATTTTTTTCTTTGTCTCTCTATGCTTATTACTGGTTTTTTCTTGAATTTTTATTAATTTTTTATCATAATCATACTCTTCTTTTTCTATATTTTTATTGTAATTATTGCCTTTTTTATTCTGTTTAAGGTTAAATTTACTTACTAGTTCATTTAACATATCTGCTTGATTAGAAAGTTCTTCACTAGCAGCAGCACTTTCTTCAGCTGTAGCAGAATTTTCTTGAACCACTTCTGATATTTGTAATAAGCCTTCATTTACTTGAGCAATGCCTGCTGATTGTTCTGTTGAAGCAACATTTACATCTTCAATAATTTCAGCAACTTTGCTTATATCTCCTACTATCTTAAATAGTGATTCCGCTGTTTTATTGGCTATATTTGTTCCTTCTTCTGCTCTTGAAATAGAATCTTCAATCATTGTAGTCGTTTCTTTTGCTGCATCTGCTGACCTTGCTGCTAAATTGCGTACTTCTTCTGCAACAACAGCAAAGCCTTTTCCATGTTGACCTGCTCTAGCTGCTTCTACAGCTGCATTAAGTGCTAAAATATTTGTTTGGAAAGCAATCTCATCAATTACTTTTATAACTTTCGAAATATTATTTGAAGCATTATTAATATCCATCATTGCTGTCAGCATCTTATTCATTTGTGTAGAGCTTTCTTCAGCACTTTTTCTTGTTTCATCAGCAAGAGAATTGGCTTTGCTAGCATTATTAGAATTTAATTCTGTTTGGGATGCTATTTCTTCAATTGAAGCCGTTAACTCTTCTAATGTACTGGCTTGCTCTGTAGCCCCCTGAGACAAGGAAATGCTAGAATCAGATAATTGTGTTGATCCAGCAGCAACTTGTTCAGATGCTAAATTGATATCTAGTAATAAATTATTAATGTTATCCGTCATCCTTTTAAATGTAGTTGCCATTTTTCCTAATTCGTCTTTTGTATCAATATCTACCTCTACATCTAAATTTCCTTCTGCTATTTTCTCTGTTGCCTCTACCAATTTATAAATAGGTTTCTTAATTATATGACTAATGAATATACCTAAACCTATAGAAATAAGAATCCCTATAAAAATAATAATTAACATTAATTTTTGAGCTGTTTCAACTTCCCTTGCTGCAGCATTTTCATTATAATCTACTACCTCAGTAATGAGATCTTTAACCTTAAAAAATGATACTCTGGATACTAAAAAAGCATCATATATTCTATCATTGATTTCTAAAACTTCAATAGAGTCTAGTCCAATGCCAGAATTGGTTAATCTATCTTTTTGCAAGTTTAAATCATATACAATTCTATGATCATACTCCCATTGGTTTTTGGCATCCTGAAAATTGTTCCATAGTTCTAATTCCTTGCTTGATTGTGGAAAAGATAAATAAATATCAGATTCTTCTTGTATTCTCTTAAAAGCATCATCTATCCATTTATATTGTGGCTCTCTTAATTGTTTCTCAATTAACCTTTCATTTACTAAGCCTCTTTCTGCCAACACCACATCCGAAATAGATGCTTCAATTTCTACCAAGCTTACAAGACTGGTTAATCTTACATCTCCCACTTGTCTTAAATAATTAATCCCTATAAAACCAACTACCCCTGCAATTGCTGCTACTGTCAAAAATCCAAGTATTAATTTCACACCAATTTTTAAATTTATAAACCATTTCATATATTATTCCTCCTTTAGTTTAAATGCTCTAATTCTTCAATTTCTGTATTGGATAATAATTTTTCTGAGTCTAATAATAGAACAACTTCTTTATTGGTTTTCCCTATTCCTTTTATATATCTATTGTTTTGTTTGCTTATTTCTGGAGGATCCACTATTTTATCTTCTAATATGGTTAGCACTTCAGACACACTGTCTACAATCAACCCTATTGAAATCTCATTTACATTAATGACAACTATACAAGTTCTATCATTATAGTCTATAATATCCCTTTTAAATTTTAGCCTTACATCCATAACAGGAATGATTTTTCCTCTTAGATTAATGATGCCTTTTATGTATTCAGGAAGTTCTGGTATCTCAGTAATTGGCTGTATGCCAATAATTTCTGTAACATACTTAATGTCAATGCCATATATTTCACTTCCAGTTGTAAAAATCAAAAATTTGTTTTTTTGTGTATCTTCATCTTCCATTATATTGTCCTTTAATCCGTCAGACATATATACCGCTCCTTTCTATTTTGAATACATATGTATTAACTTAGATGGGTCTAATATCAAACTAATACTACCATCCCCTAACAAAGTACACCCTGTTATACCTTCAATATTTTTTGTTTGCTGTATGTATTTTGGTAAATTTTTAACAACTACTTGCTGCTGTCCTACCAATTCATCCACTAATATACAAATGCTTTGTATATCATTTTCAATCATTATTAATACACCTTTAGAAAACTTATCTACATTCGTTTTAACATTATATATTTTACTTAATCTTATTATAGGATAACATTTACCTCTTACTAGAATCATTTCTGAGTTGTCAGGGTTTTTAATAATATCTTTGTCTTCTGCTCTAAAAGATTCTCTAATATCACATATTGGAATGGTATACCTTGAACTCCCAACCTTAATATTCATTCCTTCTATTATGGCAAGAGTCAAGGGTATCTTAATAATAAAACTTGTGCCTTCTCCTTTTTTGCTTTCTATAGTGATGTTACCACCTATGGTTTCTATATTTTTAGTCACCACATCCATGCCAACCCCTCTTCCTGAAAACTCTGTGACGTCTTTTTTCGTTGAGAATCCTGGGAGAAAAATCAAAGAATATATTTCTTTATCTGTGTAATCCTTAGGCTCTTTGGTTAGCAAATTATTTTCTTTAGCCTTTGCTATAAGCTTATTCTTATCTAGCCCTCTTCCATCATCTCTTACAATAATCATTACATCATTACCTGAATTCTTTGCTTCTAAAAGGATCTTACCTTTTCCATTTTTATTACTTTTTATACGTTCCTCTGATGTTTCTATGCCATGATCTAAAGAATTTCTAACTAAGTGCATTATTGGATCTGAAATGTGCTCAATTATATTTTTGTCTACTTCTGTTTCTTCCCCTCTTATTTCTAGTTCAACGTTTTTTCCTAGTTTTTTATTCATATCTCTTACAATACGATTCATCTTGTGAAAAGTATTGGCTAACGGGACCATTCGTATGGACATTACCAAATCTTGTAATTCACTTGTTAATTTATTTAATAATCTTGATGCTTTATTAAAGTTATTAAGTTTTAATCCTGTCAAATCTGGATTTTGAATGACCATAGACTCTGCTATTACCATTTCTCCTACAATATCCATTAATTTATCAAGTTTATCTACATTGACGTTAATCATATTACTTGATGATATTTTTTTATCTTTTTTATCAGTTGTTAAATTACTACGGGTAATAAGTTTATCTTCTTTTTTACCGAAAGATATTTCCCATTCTTCTTCAATCATTTCTTCTAATTCTAATGCCTTTAAAAATATTGTTTCTGAGAAAAAGTCGTATGCTTCTTTATAACTTTGATTTGTTTTTAAGTAAATAATAAACCCGTTCTTTTTTATTTCTTCTGCGCTATCTTCATTATTAATGACTTCCTCAGGTATATGAAAAATATCATTTGTAATTTCTTTGAGGTTGTGGATAATGGTATAGGCTCTAATATTCTCCATTTCACATCCCTCTTCAAAAAATATCTTGGCTCTAAATGAGTTTTTATACTTTTCCTCAACACAACTTTTATCTTGGCTTATATAGTACTTAACATTCTCATTTATTTCTTTAACTTCCTTTTGATTTTTTCCTTCTATTAATAGTAGGTACTCTTTTAGTTTACTAATTAGGTGGGTTATATCACCGTCAGGATTGTCCCCATTCTTTATTTTCTCAACTTCGATTTTTATAAAATCTATGCCTTCAAATATTAAGTCTGCTAAATCTGAAAAATTATAATTAATATGACTTTCTTCCCTTAACACAAAAAATATATCTTCTATTGTATGAGCAAGATGAGCAATATTATCGTACATCATCATCCCAGAAGAGCCTTTAATAGTGTGCATATGTCTAAAAATTTCATTAATATCTATTTCACTTAACTTTTCTGCCCCTTCATTGGCTAATATACACTGTTCAATCTGCTCAATAAGCTGGACCGTTTCAAAGATATACATTTCAATCATAGGTTCAAAATTATTGCTCACTTCAACACCTCCTACAGCTTACTTAACGTTTTCAACACTTGCTCCTCTTTAAAAGGTTTTACTATAAAAGATTTGGCACCATTTGTTATGGCTTCTACTACAATAACTTCTTGTCCCATAGCAGATACAATAACTACTTTTGCTTGACCATCAAACTTTACTATTTCTTTTAATGCCTCTATACCGCCCATTATTGGCATTGTAATGTCCAATGTAACGATGTCTGGTTTTAAAGCTTTATATTTTTCTACACCTACTTGCCCATTTTCCGCTTCTCCTATAACATCATAACCATTTCTTTCTAAGATATATCTAATTGTACTTCTCATAAATGCTGCATCATCTACTATTAATACCTTTTTCATTGTCTTACCTCCCAACAAGATTAAGTGAGTGATTACTCGCTTTTATTATCTTTATTTTAATTTATTTGTCAGTAAATGTCAATATATGCGACAAAAAACCTATTGGACACATTCTAAAGTCCTATAGGTTTTCTATAAAGTGTATTTATTTATATTTTTTTATTGGTTTTGGCGCACTTAAAGCCGATATTATGCCTAATAACGCAAACACCATCATAACAATTAATATTTCTTTGTACCCCTTAAAGTAATCAAAGGCAAAACCAAATGGCAGTGGACCAAAGGCAGAACCTATAACACCTATTGTCATTGATGCACCTTTAATACTCCCTAAATGTTTTCTACCATAATAATTGGCCCAAACATAATTAACACATACCCCATTAAGGCCTTTAACCAATCCGCTAGTTATGCCAAATAATAGGACTATTGCTATATGCCTACTGTTTATTAATATAATGATGCCTACTAGCTCTATAATAAACATAGCAACCATTACGTATTGGACTTTTATCTTATCTACAATATATCCTGCTAGAAAGGTAACTGGAAAACTTACCATGGCCATAGTACTTAAGACCAATGTTGCCACTGTTCTATCTAATCCATTTTCACCTATAATAGAATAAAAATGAAAGACTATTCCCGTACTTATCATGGAGGGAACTGCTATGTTAAATAACATTAACCAAAATGATCTTGTTTTTACTGCTTCATTAAGTGTCCATGAAATTTCCATTGTGTCTTCTTGTGATCTATTCTCTTCAGTAGAGACATCTGTTTTAAGATTATCTGGTAATAATCCAATGTCCTCTGGTTTATTTCTTAAAAATATGTAGGCTACGGGCAAATAAATAACCCATAAAAGGATTGCCCATACTCGCCATGTTACTCTCCAACCCCATAACTCAATTGTAAAATTGTTTATAATTGGCACAACGGCAGCAGATGTAACCATCCCCAAAGACATAAGACTTAGTGCAAAAGCTCTTCTTTTTATAAACCATTGTGGCACTAACGTTGAAGAAAGTAAGGACATAGATCCTTGTCCAAACAACCTTAACATAAAGAATCCAATAAATAACATTACAGGATTAATAACAAAACTACTCCATATACAAGCTATCCCTAACAAAATAGCTATAATAATACTCATACGTCTGTGTTTGTACTTATCTATGCATCTGCCTATTAAAAATAGTACAAACCCTGCACAAATAGTTGCAAGAGAATACATTAGTGAGACCAATGATCTCTCCCATCCAAATTGTCCAATGTATTGGTCAATAAATATTGAAATTGAGTAAGTTTGACCTGGACCGGAAAAGAAATAACCTAATGCTGCTAAGAATACAATAACCCAACCATAATAAAATGGTGTGGCCACTGTAAGTGAGTTTTTTTTAAATTCCATGTTGCCCTCCTTTAAATAGTTAGCAAAAAAAAATCACTTTTTTAAAAAAGTGATTCAATTAATATTATTATTTATTTCTGTATAGTTCTATCTCTATTAAATCTGCTGTAACATTTACTTCTGCTTTATCAATCATAATACCTATTAAATTTAGTTCTGCTTCAACGTCTGATTCTCCTGTTAACTCCCAATAGTATTCTTCAATTTCTTCTTGTTTTGGTGAAGTAACACCCTTAATCAATCGTTCGATCTTTTTGTCTTCGCCTTTTCTATAATCACTTTTAATGGTAATCATATAGTCTTCTTTTCTATTTTTTACATTAACATCAATATCTGTAGCGCCAATCATTAGCAAAAAGGTCGTTAATTCATCTATAATTTTACATACTCTTTTATTGCTGTGCTTCATAATAATCCTCCTTTTTAAATGCTTCAATAATTGGAATCAAAAACATAGCGACTATTCCAGTTGTAAATCCTACATTGTATAAATTCAATCCACCATGCAAAACTCCCATATGAGAAGCTGCTGTAGCAGTTAAAAATCCAGCTACTATACCATAAGGCCATCCATATTTACCTGGAATAGGCGCTAAACCTGTTGCAAACAAAGAGGCAACAATCACTCCTGGTGCATTAAGAGTCCAAGCATTGAGTATACTGCCTAGTATTAAACCACCAATAATAGGGGTCATGTTTTTAATATGTTTTCCAAAAGCGCCAAACCCAAATATTGTGAGTATGCCACCAATAGCTGGCCCATTTAATTCTCCTTTAATTAACAATACATATCCTAGAGCAGCTATTCCATTTATTCCCATATTAATGAGTGTCACACCAAAACCTTCTAAAGTGACAAAATCACAAATTAATCTTCCTGAATATGAAAATATGTTTTTTAAATTGCTTATCTTTTTATTATTATAAAAATAACCTACAATTATAACGACTACAAAGAAAATAAATAAAAACCATCCCATTAAAGTATTATTGCCTTCACTCCAAATGGCTTTACTTTCAACTTCTATTCCATACACTTTTAATATGGCCATTAAAATAGTTCCGATTAACCCTGAAGAAAATCCAACGTTATACATAACAAAACCTTGATGCACCCTTAATAGATATGTTGCTACAGGGGGTAATATAATACCCACTACTAAACCAACACCAGTACTTAATAATATCCTTGTGCCTAAAGAATAAGGGGTAGCAAATAATAATTGTGAAAAAACAGGTCCTAAGCAAGTTCCTAAAAAAGCAACATATATGTATTTATTAAATTTATCTTTTTGTATTTTGGCAAAAATTAAAACGCCAAATATAATAATCCACATATTTAATATGTTTTTTCCAAAAAGAGCAAACCCCGTTAATAAAGACAATGTACCAAAAGCAACCCCTGATAAATCTATTTTTTGATACCTAAAAATCATTATTGCAAATAAAGTTACTAATCCTGAATTTACAAAAGCAGCGCCTATACCTGCAACTTCAATATAATCTGTCATTAGAACACTAGGTTCTTGTAATAATAGAAGCATGCCCTCAAAGATATCTTTAGGATTTTCCATAATAAGACCTAACCCTAAAAATATTAAAGCATAAATTGTTACTAAAATATATTTCATATTATATGTAATAGATACTTGAGTGTGTTGATTTTGTTCGTTAATAACTAGCCCTCCCTAAAAATAAGAAAAAATTAATCTAAGTCCATATAAAGTATACAACATCCATATACCAATTGCAAGAATTACATTATTTTCCTTCATAATATGGTTTTTATCTTTTATTATGCATAATAAAGCGCTAATAGATGAGCTATTAGCGCCATTGTTATTTGTTTTTCTATACCAATCCCAAGAAATATGCTGCCAATTGAAAATAAGCAATTAATGCAAGGGCATCTACTATTGTTGTAATTAATGGTGCTGCCATAATAGCTGGGTCAAGCTTTAATGTTTTTGCAATTATGGGTAGTATCCCTCCCACTAATTTTGCTAGAACTACCGTTAAGAATAAAGTTAAACATACTACTAAGGAGATAAGAAAATCTGCACCTTCAACAAAGAAATAAATTCTAAAAAAATTAAGGAAAGCTAACGCAAAACCAACTATTATACTTACTCTAAATTCTTTCCACACTACCTTTAGTGCATCTTTTCTTTCAATCTGTCCTAATGCTAATCCACGAATGACCAATGTAGCAGATTGGGATCCTGAGTTACCAGCAGTATCCATAAGCATGGGAATAAATGTTGTTAATATTAAAACTGTTTCTAATATATCTTCATATCCTTGTATAATATTCCCAGTAAAGGTTGCTGAAAACATAAGGACTAATAACCATAGAATTCTATGTTTTGCCAATGAAAAGACACTAGTCTTTAAATACTCTTCTTCTGATGGTTCTAGTGCGGCCATTTTTTGGAAATCTTCTGTATTTTCTTGCTCAATAATGTCGACAACGTCATCAATAGTAATGATTCCAACCAATCTATTCTCTTTGTCTACTACAGGCATTGCTACTAAGTCATACTTTTTAAATAAATAGGCAATCTCTTCTTGATCATCATCTGTTTTAATGGATAAGAAATTTTTATCCATAATATCGTCAATAATGACATTTTCGTCATTTAATATTAATTTTCTAATAGGGACAATCCCCTCTAATCTTCTTGCCTTATCTGTTATGTAACATATATCTATAGTTTCTTTATCAACACCTGTTTTCTTAATATGCTCTAAAGAAGCCTTTACAGTCATTTCTTTATCAAGATCAACATATTCAATGGTCATAATACTTCCAGCAGAGTTGTCTGGATATTTTAAAAACTGATTGATCAATTTACGTTTTTCTTCAGTTGTATTTTTCAGAATTTTTTTAACCACATTCGCTGGCATTTCTTCTAATAAATCAACAGCATCATCTAAAAACAAATCATCTATAATATTTTTTGTTTCTTTATCTGTAATAGATTCAATAACATATTGTTGCTGTTCAAAAGATAGGTATGTAAATACATCTGCAGCCATTTCTTTAGGTAGTAATCTAAAGACAATCATTATGGCATCTTCTTCTAATTCTGCAAAAAGCTGAGCTATATCTACTACATTCATCTTTCCAATTTCATTTTTAATTTGAGAGTATTTGCCTTGTGCAAACAACTCAATAATTATATCTTTCATAAATTGAGTCCTCCTTTAAATTATGGTAGTATTTTAGTTTTTTTGTCATACTCACAATAGTTTTGTACCTATGTAAAGGTCCCGAATCCATACTACCACCTCTTTCGACTCAATTTATCCTGAAATAAGTATAGAGTCCCAAGAGACTCTATACTTATTTCATATATAATATATTATAAGTCTATACAAATCAAATTGCAAGCAAAGTATTTTTATTCCTCATTTTTTTGTCATTTATTTACAAATATATCCCCTTACTGTATCAAGAGAAATACTATATATGTGACGAAATATCCTATTATCCCACCAACAAGAACATCTAACGGAAAGTGTACCCCTACAATTATTCTTGAAATTCCCGTTAATATAGCCACACAAAAAGCAATAATACCTATAGTAGGATTTACTAAAAATACAGCTGTTGCTATTGAAAAAGCAGACATAGCATGCATACTGGGAAATGAACTGTTTTCTGCATGTTCAATATAATTTTTTATATTCAACTTAACAAAAGGTCTTTCTCTTTTAAAACTGTTTCTAATAATTTTAGTAATAAAATAAGCAATACTTGGTCCCATAATAAAAGGAATAAGGATTAAATCTTTTTTAAACACCATTATAAGAATAAACCCTATATATAAAGCAAAAAACACCTTTGAAGACAACCAAGTGATTACTGCCATCCACTTTCCAATGCCATTGTGTTTATTAGTAATGGAATGTATTCTATTAAATAATTTTTCATCTATTCTTGTTAGCACTTGTAATCATCCTTAAAACTTTTTATAATTAAAATATGCCCTGATTATATTATAAAAAGCTAAAATACACAATACATATCCTGTACACTTATAAAAAGAGAAAGAGGAACTATAAAATGACATTAAATTATACAAAAAAATTAGTAAAGGATATTATACCAGGTGAAATTGTATTACATCCAATATATCGCTCAGATGGTCTTCTCCTTATTAATAAATATAAAGAACTTACTCAAGAAGTTATATCTACAATTCAAACAAATTTATCTTCTAATTCTATCCTTATAGTTACTTCTAATAAAGGAGAATTAAACTTATTCCTTAATAGCTCTTATTCTCAGGATACTTTTAAAAAGGATTTAGACATCTTATCTAAAGATTTCAACCTTGGTTCTAACGTAACCTTTAGTACTGCTAGTTCCTTTGATCTAACCAGCACTATAGATAAAGGTTGTTTCTTCATAGACCTACTTTCTAAAATTCCTTTATGGCATTCCATTGATCATTTATTTGAGGCCACTCATTTAAAAAATAGAGCAATACAGTTCAAAGAAAAGTTTATTACCAAATTAACTACTGAAAAAGTTTTTCATTCTTGGTTAACAACAATTCTTAACTATGATGACAATTTAATGGTGCACAGCATTAATATAACTAGTATCTCCCTTATCATAGGCTTAACTTTAGAATTGCAAGATGATCTATTACAAGATTTATGCTTTGCTGCTTTATTTTCTAATTTAGGCTTTACAAAAATTCCAAAAGATAAGCTTGCTTTTGAACTTAAAAACAATCAATTATACACATATGTTATACAGAAACATCTTGAGGTTTTTTCTAGTATAACTATGGAATCTCCTAATTTGAGAAGAAAACAAATTATATATGGCATATTAGATAGCCATGAACATTACGATGGTACAGGTCCTCATAATAAAAAAGGTAATGAAATAAGTTTAATCGGTAGAATACTAAATCTGTCTCACTCTTATGATGCTTTAGTTAATGGATATGAATATACTACGGGAATGGTGCCTTTTCAAGCTTTAAAGTCCATTTGTGAAGGGAAAAACACAAGATTTGACCCTTATATTATTAATACCTTTATTCATAGAACCACTTTTTTTAATTTGGGACAAACCATTCATCTAACAAATACTGTAAAAGGTATTATTGTTGGTTTTTATGATTATTTAAACTATCCTTATTTACCCGTTCTAAAATTAGAAGATGGTAGAATAATCGATCTTGTTAAAGTTTATTATAATAAATAAGGCAGCATCCCCTAATGGTGGATACTACCTTGTTTTTTACAATTCTTTTTTATATTCTTCTATCTCAGGTTCTGAAGCATATACCCAATGTCCTTTTGCAATTTCAACCCAGCTAGGCTTATACTGTGTATAATCATGGCTTTTAGAATTATAGTGAATTCTTTTTCTCTCTTTTTCTGTTTTTGGATCTGGTAATGGTATTGCTGATAATAAGGATTTTGTGTAGGGATGCAATGGTTTTTCGTATAATGTATGGCTGTCTGCCAACTCTACTAACCTTCCATTATTCATAACCCCAACTCTATCACTAATGTATTTGACCATTGATAAGTCATGGGCTATAAAAAGATAGGTTAATCCACGTTCCTTTTTTAATTTATTCATCAAGTTAACCACTTGGGCTTGAATAGAAACATCTAAGGCAGATATTGGTTCATCTGCAATAATAAATTCTGGTTCTATGGCTAATGCCCTTGCAATACCTATTCTTTGTCTTTGACCTCCAGAAAACTCGTGTGGATACCTAGAAGCATGGTCTCTATTTAATCCAACTGTTTCCAACAACTCTATAACCTTATTCATTCTCTCTTCTTTATTCTTTGCTAATTTATGAATGTCGATACCTTCCGCTATAATATCTCCAACAGTCATTCTAGGATTTAAACACGCTTGAGGATCTTGAAAGATCATTTGAATCTTTTTATTAATCTCCTTTTGTTTAGATCCACTTAACTTCCCTTGAATTTTTTCTCCGTCAAATAGTATTTCTCCTTCAGTTGCCTCATATAATCTTATAATGGTACGACCTGTAGTGGATTTACCTGAACCGGATTCACCTACTAAACCAAAAGTTTCTCCTTTATATATATCAAATGTTATGCCATCAACGGCCTTAACAATAGATTTATGCCCTAAATCGAAGTATTGCTTTAAATTCTTAACTTCTAGTAACTTTTTTTGTGCCATTACGTATTCTCTCCTTCCACAAGTTTCTGAACAGTTGATGGTGGGACCACTACTGGTGCACTTTCATGCAATAACCAAGTAACCACATAGTGTGTGTCAGAAACTTTATAAAGAGGCGGATCCATTTCAAAATCTATTTTAAGGGCATATTCACTTCTACGAGCAAATGCATCCCCCTTTGGTGGATTCATCAAATCAGGTGGTGACCCTGGAATTGAATACAGTTCTGCTTCATCAGAATCTAAGCTTGGCATTGATGCCAATAATCCCCAAGTATAAGGATGTCTTGGACGATAAAAAACATCATCTGCTGTACCAATTTCTACTACTTTACCAGCGTACATAACGGCAACTCTGTCTGCAACATTGGCTACAACCCCTAAATCATGGGTGATGAAAATAACAGAAACCCCTGTTTTTTCTTGAAGTTCTTTTATTAACTCAAGTATTTGTGCTTGTATGGTAACATCTAATGCCGTTGTTGGCTCATCTGCAATCAATATCTTAGGGTTACAGGACAGTGCTATGGCAATAACAATTCTTTGTCTCATACCACCAGAGAATTGATGGGGGTACTGTTTAAACCTTTTTTCGGGCTCACTAATGCCAACCAATTTAATTAATTCAAGGGCCTTAATCTTAGCTTCTTTTTTACTAAGACCTTGATGCTTAATAATACCTTCCATTATTTGCTTACCTATTGACATAACAGGATTTAACGAAGTCATAGGATCTTGAAAAATCATAGCAATTTCTTTGCCCCTTATTTTTTGCAAGTCCTTTTCTTTTAATTTTGTAAGGTCTTTATTATCAAACTTTATACTGCTTCCTTCTTTTATTTTACCGTTATCTGCTAAAATGCCCATTATTGTTTTAGAAGCAACTGATTTACCTGAACCTGATTCTCCAACAATGGCCAATGTTTCACCTTCATACAGATCAAAACTTACTCCTCTAACAGCCTCTACCTCACCGCCATAAGTAGCAAAGGAGACTTGTAAGTTATTCACTTCTAGAATTTTATTATTCATATTTATCCTCCTCTTTCTACTTATTACGCATCTTAGGATCTAGTGCATCTCTTAATCCATTAGCCAGTATATTAATACTTAACATTAACAAACATAATACTGCTGTAGGAATGAAAAGCATAGAGGGGTAAGATCTTAATGTAGAAACCCCATCACTGATTAATACCCCTAGGGATGCGTGAGGCGCTGGCACACCAAGGCCTATGAACGCTAAAAAGGCTTCATAAAAAATAGCACCTGGTATAGAAAATGTAATCATAATAATCACTTGTCCCACAATATTAGGCAGTAAGTGTTTTTTTATTAGTGAGAAGTTTGATGCACCTAAAGTTCTTGCAGCCAAAACATACTCTTGGGATTTAAGTTTTAAAAACTGAGCTCTCACAACCCTAGCCATTCCCATCCAACCTGTTATTGCTATGGCTAATGATATGGGTAAAATACCTGGATCCATAACTAAAATGAATAAGATAATAATAACCAAACTAGGAATACCACTTAGAATCTCTATAAATCGCATCATATACATATCTATTTTTCCACCAAAAAATCCAGCAATACTTCCATATATAACACCAATTAACATATCGATAATTGCCGCTAAAAGACCAATGTATAAGGAGATTCTTGCGCCATTCCATACCCTAGTCCATATATCCCTTGCCAAATCATCTGTTCCAAACCAAAAATAAGAATTATCTACACCCTTTACCACATAGGTATTTTCTCTAATTCTATAACTTGTTTGCGTAACAGCAATTTGATAAATCTTAGCGTTATTTTCTTCAATTACATTTAATATTTCATAGCTGCCTTCTGGGTATCTTCCAAGAGAGACTTCAGGCACTTCTAATGTATTTGTCGTCTCAATTGTACCTAGTAATGTATATTCATTTTCATTGTATTGGCTTAATCGATTGGCGCCAACATCTCTAATTAAAGTACCGTCAAAGATACCAATTTTTTCAAGAACTGGTATTCTTGGTGGTAAAAGGTTATTTCTACTGATAGGTTGAATCTGTCTATCATAACTATATTCATTCATATAGGGCCCAGCAATAGCCATAATAATAATGATTATCAAAGTAACCATCCCTATAATAGCACCTTTATTTTTTAGTAGTCTTTTTCTTGCATCCTGCCAATAAGTTAAGGATGGTCTTTCAATTTTTTCTTGTAAAGATAAGTCTATAGCTACACGTTCAAACATATCTTTGGATAAGTTCTTCATCCTACTTACCTCCTGACAATCTTATTCTTGGATCAATGATGCCATATAATATATCTACAATTAAGATAACGGAGATATATAAGAAGCTATAAAAAGCAGCAACGCCAAGTATTACAAAATAATCATTTCTTGTAATCCCTTCAACCAATAAGAAACTTACACCTGCTATGCCAAAGATTCTTTCCACAACAACAGACCCAGTTAATAGGGTAATGGTCATTGGCCCTAATATGGTAATAACAGGAATTAATGCATTTCTAAGAGAATGTCTCTTTATGACTTGACTATTAGATAATCCTTTTGCTTTTGCCAATAATGTATAATCACTACTTAAAACCTCTACTAATTCTGTTCTCATAAACCTGGCAGTAGAAGATATAACAAAAACAGACAAGGATATGGCTGGCAATATTAATGATCTAAAATCATCTCTAACATAGATAACAGGCAACCATCCTCCTCGAACACCTACCCAATATTGCAATAATGTGGCAAATACAAAAGATGGAACTGAAACCCCTACAATGGCTGTAATAGTGGTTAAATGATCCCAAGGGGTATTCCGTTTAATAGCTGACAAAGCCCCTAGAAAGATACCCATAAGGGTACCAAAAAATAAAGCCAATGCACCCACTTTTATGGTTACGGGTAATCTTGGTAATATCAAATCTCTAAAAACCTCTTGATTGTCATAGGTAAAGGAAACCCCAAAATCTCCTCTAAGCACATTGCCCATATAATTGATATATTGAATATGAAAAGGCTCATCTAAACCATACTTTTCATTTAATATTCTAATTTGGTTTTGACTAAGTTTATCATCTTTAAATGGTGTTCCAGGCATAAATTGCAGCAATAAAAATGTAATGGATATAATGATAAATAATGTTATAAACCCATAAAATAATCTTTGTGATATATATCTTAACAAATTAGTACACCTCCACTTAATGTTTAAAAATACTTATCCTTTAACTTTCCTATCTCACAAGAAAGGGACTTGGTGTCATTTTCTTGTGAGATAGGAAAGAATTTTTGTTATAAAAATAGCTTTCCTTGTAGAAAAAACGCCCTGTATCTTAACAAGACGTTTCTTCTGTATACCTCATCTAATATACAATACTTATCTATTGTTAATATTAAAATCGATATAGAATATTACAGGTTCTTCTTCTCTTATGAAATTAGGATCTTCAATATATTTCTCAACAAAATCTTGAGACAATCTTACACGATCAATTTCTCCTGTTTCAAATAAGTTTACACTTGTTGCAACATCTTTAATTATTCTAAAGTTAATTCTATCCATTTTAACTTCATCGGCACCATAATAATTTGGGTTTTTAATAAATTCAAAACCATATCCAATTTGCCAATTGCTTAATACAAATGGTCCATTGTATAATGTTGTATCAACTGATGTACCAAATCTATCTCCCATTGCTTCTGCAAAATCTTCGTTAATTGGATAAAAACTTGGGAAAGCCATCATATTTAAGAAATATGGTACCGGTGTTTCTAATGTTACTTCTAAAGTATATTCATCAATAGCTCTAACGCCTAACTCTTCTAATGCTACTTCACCATTCATCACTGCTGATGCATTTTTAATACCTGCTGTTTCTAACATAAAGGCATATTGTGCACCTGTATTTGGGTTACCTAATCTTCTCCAAGAGTAAACAAAATCGTGAGCTGTTACTTGATCACCGTTTGACCAAACAGAATCATCTCTTAAATCAAAGATATAAGTTAATCCATCTTCACTTACTTCATATCCTGTTGCAATAGCTAGCTCAAGAACATCGTTCTCTCCTAACATAAATAACCCTTCATTTACATTTGCCATTGCTTGGAATGATACTGCATCTGTTGCTTTATTTATATCCATTGTTGGGATATCAGATGTTTCTACTAATCTAATTACTTTTTCACCATTAACTAGGCGAGTTGTATCTGCAGCTTTAAAAGTATAATCTCCACCGAAGTTATGTTTTCTGATACCTGTTACATATGGTTGTTCTACAATAGAACGTCCTCTTTGATAAACAGGTGCGATTACTGCATCTTCGAATAAGATTCTTTCTGTTTCTTGTAATAATTGCCATCTTGCTATAAGATCAGTTACTAAATCACCTGATTTTGCTCTTCTTATATTTTCATCGAATTGACTGTTTGAGTATTTGGCATCGTTGTAACCACCATCTGTAACAAACATATCTAAGAATGTCATTGGATCTTGGTAGTCAGGACCCCAACCTGCAAGATTAAGATCAAACTGGCCATTTCTAGCCATTTCTAATTTATTTTCAAATGGTTGTTGAACAATTCTTACACTTAGACCTGGTAAATATTCTTGTAATTGTCCTTGAATAAACTCAGAAATTCTTCTTCCATTGTCATTATCAAAAGTTAGGAAATCAAGGTTTACTTTTCCAAATTTTAATTCTTCTTTTGCTAAATTCCAGTAATTTAATGCTTCTTCCGAGTTGAATACGTTCATTTCTGAGTAAGCATTTCTAAAGTCATTTCCTTCTTCATCGTGAACCATATTTAATGGAACAAAGAAGTTAGCTGGTACTGACCCGTTTCTTAATATTTGATCTGTAATATAAAGCTTATCAAATGCCATTGAGATTGCTTTACGGGCATTTACATTTTGAAGCAATTCTGCTCCTGTAATTTCAACATTTTCATAAGGATTATTAGATTGAACATTAGTTGCTTTTTCTGCACAACCAGATATTACAGCTACTAACATCATAATTGCTAAAATAAGAGATAATCTCTTTTTCATCGTACCATTCCTTTCAAGTTGTAAGTTCTAGTTATTTTAAGTACTTTTTGTCGAATTTTGTTCGACACCTGAGTTATTATATCAGCTATTTTTTATAAATGCAATTAATATTGCATATTTTCGCGTCTGTCAAATACTGTATCTATGGGATTTATCCCATTATTCCAAATAACACTTTGTCTTGATAAATAAAATATGAATTATTTCCTTCATTTTTTAATTGTTGACTTTATATGGATTACTTAGGTTTATATATATAAACAGTTGACTTTAGAGTTAAAATAACATAAATTTGATTTAGTGGTGTAAACTATATCTGTAAAGGAGTTGTTATTATGGAGATTGAAAGAAAATATCTTATAAATAATTTAGATACCGTTGGTAATCTTTCTTTATTAAAGTATGATGTAATAGAGCAAGGGTATCTTTGCACTGAACCTGTTATACGTATTAGAAAACAATCCCAAGACTACTATTTGACTTATAAGTCTAAGGGGTTACTCCAGAGGGAAGAGATTAATGAAAAGATTAGTGATAAGACTTACAGTCATTTGAAAGAGAAGATTGATTTTAATCTTATTGAAAAGACTCGGTATTATATTCCTTTTGATAATGGGTTAGTTGGGGAATTGGATGTTTTTGAGGGTAAGCTTAAGGGTTTGATGGTTATAGAAGTGGAGTTTAAGTCTTTGGATGAGGCTGATGAGTTTGTGCCTCCTGAGTGGTTTGGGCGGGAAGTTACTTTTGAGGGGGCGTTTCAGAATAATCAGTTGGTTAGGTTAGAGTCTTTATCAGGGCTTTTCTTGTAGAACCTTTTGAAATTCAATTTTTATTGGGCCGTATGAGTGCCTGAGGGATATACCGCTAGTTCCATTAGATATTTTTTGAAAACCTAAGTGCATTACAATAGATATCCCTCAGTCGCTCATACTGTTTTCGTGGTTTTTTATTGTACGTTAAATGTATGTTCCACCTTTATATCTTTTAATAATTTACAATATACCTTCCGCTACACTACAGGCACAATGTTCCAATGAAAAAGTAAATACCAAATCCTTGCACGCAAGTTTTCAAATTACATTTTCATATTAAATATTTTTACATAGCAAAAAACACTGTCCTATTTCATACAGTGTTTTTTAGTGTGCGGGTAGAGGGAGTCGAACCCCCACGCCGAAGGCACTAGATCCTAAGTCTAGCGCGTCTGCCAATTCCGCCATACCCGCAAGGCAATTTGTTTTTTTTGGAAATAAGTGAGTCACCCGGGGCTCGAACCCGGGACAACTGGATTAAAAGTCCAGTGCTCTACCAGCTGAGCTAGTAACCCACGTAACTGGGTAGGAAGGATTCGAACCTTCGCATGCAGCAGTCAAAGTGCTGTGCCTTACCGCTTGGCGACTACCCATTGTTAAAGTGTTTTAAGGGTGAGTAATGGGATTCGAACCCACGGCCTCTAGAGCCACAATCTAGCGCTCTAACCAACTGAGCTATACCCACCGCATAGAATACTATTTAAACATATTATATATAAAATGTCAAGCATTTTTTATATAAAACGTGCCTGCAGGGATTCGAACCCCGGACACGTGGCTTAGAAGGCCACTGCTCTATCCTACTGAGCTACAGGCACACATACACAAAGTTATGTGTGAAGCGGGTGATGGGAATCGAACCCACGTATCCAGCTTGGAAGGCTGGTGTTCTACCATTGAACTACACCCGCAGAACCAATCGGGGTGACAGGATTCGAACCTGCGACCTCTTGAACCCAAATCAAGCGCTCTAGCCAAGCTGAGCCACACCCCGTTTGTTTTGCTATCTTTGACGCAAGAGTAATTATACAATGCAGCAAAACAAATGTCAACACTTAATCTTATTTTTTTTTATTTTTTTTGTAAATGTCAAGAGAAACCTTTAAAAACCTGGTTTTTTCAACTCATTATTCTTTATTTTTTTCTTGAAAATTCCTATTTGTTAAGTTTTTTATATCTTAATTTTTTATAATAATCTTCTAGAAAAACCATGTTTATTTTATAAAACTCTCAATGATTGCTTGTATATTATTACTATTATCTATACTAATAATACCATAAGAAAGTTTATTTCCTCCTCTAGGAGATGATATACTTCCTGGATTCATAAGTATGATTTCATCTTCATCTAGATATGGTATATGTGTATGTCCAAAAAGAACTATATCTGCATTCTGTCTTTTTCCAGTTTTTTTTATAGTACTATATTCCCATTTTACATTGTATTGATGGCCATGGGTTAAAAAAATCCGCTTATTTTTGTATTCAATTATTTTTTCTTTAGGGTACTTTGAAATAAAATCACAATTCCCTGCAATATATTCAATTTTAATTTCTTCTATTATCTCTAAGGTTTCTGCATCTCTTACTAAGTCACCTAAATGTATTATTAAATCAATGTTTTTGTTGTTTTTAATTATTTGTAAAACATTATCAATTTTTCCATGAGTATCACTAATCACTAGTATGCTCATTTTTTTTCTCCTAAATACTTATTTAATTCTTTTTTCATCAATTCTAATGCTTTTCCTCTATGGCTTATTTTATTTTTTAATGCCGGTGACATCTCAGCTGTTGTACAATTATATTCTGGCACATAAAAAATAGGGTCATATCCAAAACCTTGGTCCCCTTTTATGTCATAGTCTATAATACCTTCTATAACGCCCCTTGTTGTAAATGTTTTTCCATCAGGGAAAACTGTTGCTATCACACTAACAAATCTAGCCGTTCTTTTTTCCTCTGGAACGTCCTTTAATATATCTAGAATCATTTGATTTTTTATGTTATAAGGGGTATCTTCTCCACCATATCTAGCAGAGTAAACACCTGGTTTTTTATCCATATAATCTACTTCAAGACCTGAATCATCTGCCATTACGATGCTACCAGTATGTTCCATAATCTCTTTTGCTTTTTTTATGGCATTTTCTTCAAAAGTTAATCCATCTTCTTCAACATCTAAATCTATTCCTGCTTCTTTTAATGAAACAATCTCAATATTAGAATCCTCTAATATCATTCTGATTTCTTTCATCTTTCCCTCATTTTTTGTTGCAAATATGATCTTATATTTCATTTGCTATATCTCCTAGTACTTCTTTTTGCTTTTCAATTAATTCTTGTATCCCTTTTTCAGCAAGTTCTAGTAACTCATTTAACTGATTTCTATTAAAGGGTGCTTCTTCCCCTGTACCTTGTATTTCAATATATTCATTATTTGTCATCACAACATTCATATCTACCTGTGCTTTGCTGTCTTCACTATAGCATAAATCTAATAAGCCTTCTGATCCAACAATCCCTACACTGGTTGCTGCTACGAAAGATTTAAGAGGTATTTTTTTAATAAGTCCTTTTTTCTTTAAATGATTACAAGCTAAGGCTAGTGCAACGAATGCTCCTGTAATACTTGCTGTTCTAGTACCACCATCTGCTTGAATGACGTCACAATCTATGGTTATGGTTCTTTCCCCTAATGCTTTATTATCAACCACAGACCTTAAAGCCCTACCAATTAACCTTGATATTTCAACTGATCTTTTGTTTTGTTTTAATCGATTGATGTCTCTACCATTTCTATCATGTGTGGCTCTAGGCAACATATCATATTCTGCCGTTACCCATCCTTCTCCTGAATCTTTCTTAAAAGGAGGGACTCTTTCTTCTACCGTTGCATTACATATTACTTTTGTATCTCCCATTTCTATTAAGACAGATCCTTCTGGATATTTAATATAGTCTTTATAAAAAGTTACAGGTCTTAATTCATTACTTTTTCTTCCATCAATTCTTGGCATATTATTTTTTTCCTTTCATTCCATTGCTCTCTTGTATATTGATTAATAACAGTACCTTCTCTAAAATACGCTTCTCCATAAATATTTATAGTAACCCTATTAATCTCGTCTACAGAAAATAGTGTTGATAATAATTGATTTACCAAATCCCATTCCCAACTATTACCACCATAATTCATTATATCATTTGTCACTGTAAGTTCAAGATGCTGATCCTTATAATCTAAATAAATAATTTCTGGGGTACCTGGTATTAAAGAGATATACTCATCTTCATTATTAAATAAATTATCACAAAGTATTCTTACCTTACTTTCAACGGTTAATTCATCCCCTAAGCTAATTTGTACAGGATAAAGCCTATAATTAATTTCTTCATTTACTGTTATGTATTCTTCATAAAAATACACAAAAAATTCATTCCTTGATGTCTGACTATCTTGATTTAAAATATTAAACAAAAACATAAATACATAAAAAACAATCATTTATCTCCACCCCAATATGTAAATTATTGTTAACTATTCCATTTTATTACATTTATACCTTTTGGACAAGTATATAATAATAAAATAAAATTCATATTGTCATTATTCTCATATATTTATGAAGTTATACCCCTACTTTTTATTTCATATAATCCTTTTTTGGGAAGAGCTACCTTCAAGAAATTACTGCTGGTTTCTAAAAAAAGCTAATCCATGGCTTGTACCATGAATTAGCTTTTTATTATCTTTTAGTTGGATACCTTTGGAATGTTTCAAGGATTGCAAGATATAGTGATGTTGCTGAATTTTTTAAAAACTGTTCATCTTTTAACTTAGCTGCATCAGCTTCATTAGAGATAAAACCAATTTCTACTAAAACAGCTGGCATATTGGTATTATTAAGAACAAAAATATTTTCTCTTGGCTTTAATCCCCTACTATTCATTTTCAATGTATTAATCATTGAATTTTGAAAAATTCTTGCTACTGTTTCTGTATTAACTCCATTAATCACTTTAGGGCAATACAATGTTTCTAACCCATTGGCTGAAGTGCCTTCATGTGCATTATTATGTATGCTTAAAAATAAATCTGCTTCCACTTCATTAGCTAAATCAGTACGTTGTCGCAATGTTGGATAAGTATCCTCTAATCTTGTATAATAGGCTTTAATTGACGGATTTTTATCCATTAATTGCTTTAAGTATAATGTTATTTTAAGAGTTAATTCTTTTTCTACTAAACCATTATTTTTTCTAATAGCACCTGGATCGCCACCACCGTGCCCTGCATCAATGACAATAATTTTATCATACTTATCTTTAGGTAAATATGCTTTTATAACTAGATTATCCTTTTCTTCTATTACATCAAATGCATATATCCTATTAGACGTTATATTAAGTACTGTATTCCCTTTTTCATTTAATGTAAAATACAGTTGATCAATTCTTGAGTCATTTACTTCTAATGTACCACTACCATATAAAGCTAAATGATTCCCTGGTATTTCAATGGTAAATTTCTTTTGATTGTATATATCATTTAACTTTAATTGATTCATTGTAATACCCTTTGGTTTTGCAATGGTAATAGCAGGTACAATATGATTCTCATATTTTATATTTTTATATCCAGGTTCTTGTATTTGTATCATTGTACTATTATTTTCTTTCGTAATCTCAAAATCTGTTTGTCCATCGGTAACTAAAACAATTCTAGTTGTATTTTCATCGAATTGAGCCGTTCTTACTTCTCTAATATATTGACCTTCAACAACAGCTGTTTTAAAAGTCAATCCAGAAGTTGTATTAGGCATATCAATAACCAATCGATCTGGGTTACTTAATCGAAAAATATTTACATCCGGTGCTAAAAATCCTGTTGTTTTAATAAAATCTCCTTTATCGTTTTGTCCTATCTCCATTAACTCAACAATATTATTTAAGACAGTTACTCTTATTTCTTTTCTATCTTCTGATAAAGAGACATTAAAGTTGACACTGCTTTGCTTTTTGTCAAAAACTACTCTTGTTACCATTGGAACTAATTTAAATTGGCTTGATCTAATTCTGGAAATATATCTATCCTTATACTCTACCTCACTTGCCAATCTCGATTCAGCATTATTAATATCAATAACCATTCTATCTTCCAAAGCTAATTTATCAAATGAGCTTATGGGTCCAGTGGCTTTAATAATAAACTGACTCATATTATGTAACTCTTTATGCTCAATAGATGCAATTTTTACAACACCATAATTTTCTCTTGTCATTGGCTCTTCATTATATAACTTAAGTATTTCTGCTATATTGTCATTTTCTGCTATCCACATCAGTGGATTATTAGCTAATGGCGTTGGCAAAGGCCTTTTTGCTTCTTTACTTTCTAGATCAATAATTTCGCTCTCTTGTTTAGGATCCAATTCGTTTTTTTCTTTTTCAAGGTTATTTTCGCTACTACTATCTGTAGATAAGATTGCTATATATTCATTAGCATCCCAATCAACTTCAACTCCCATAGTTTCAGATACAAACCTTATTGGAATCATTGTTTTTGCGTATTCTTTTGATGTGTCTCTAATTAACTTCGCTGGTACATCTAAAGTAACTGGTTGATTATTAACATGGGCTATATTGCTATTTATTTTTAATCTTATTTCTTTGTCTTCATATGTAATAAGTACTTCTTGTGTATCATTAATCCAATCTACTTTAGCCCCCATACTCTCTGATTCAAAAACTTCTCTAGCTGGCACCAATGTCCTACTGTCAACAATGATACCTGGCATATCTCCAGTTTGTACTTCTTTATCATTTATGACAACTCTAACGACTCTACTATTGTATCTATGAACTTGTCCATTATACTCTATGAACATACCTGTGTTTGCAAATACTTCTGTTGGTATATATTGAATAAACAACAGTATAGCCAACATAAACCCTAATATTCTTTTAAAATTCATTCCCTCACCTCTCTAAGATTCTATAAAAAGTAACAACATCTGTATGTAAAAGTACACTATAACCAATACTCATATACGAATTATATCAAATATTGCAGATTTATTAAAGACTGCTATTGATTATGTAACACAAACGTAAAATGTTGTGTTTTTTTTAATATTTTGCTTATGAAATTAATTTTATGTAAACCTTTTTAAATGCTAATTACTATCAACTATCCTAACTCAATACTGTAAATTTCCTTACAATAATTAAAAAAGTGCTCTAACAAATTTTTTTGTGAGCACTTTTTACATATGATTTTCTTTATATAAAAGCTTTTTTCATATATGTGATTAACAGATTTACTGCAATTCCTATTGCAACACCCGTTATGGTACTAATAATCACTAACAATGGTAAGTAATAAATTATATTTATGTTTTCTATAATAATACCAGCTACAATAATTTGACCTATACTATGAGTAATGGCACCTATAACGCTTATAATTATGATACTAAAAACTTTATTCATGGTTTTTACCAATAAAGCCATTACTAAAAAACTTAAGATACCTCCTGCAAAACTCATAAACAAACTAATCCCTGTACCAATAAAGAATGAGCCTAGAATAATTCTTAATATGACCACTGTGAACGCTTCTGGAAATCTTAAAAAAACAATACTCACTAAAGTAATTATATTTGCTAATCCTAGCTTTGCTCCTTGAATAGGAAATATATTGCCTATTAGCATTCTCTCAAAGTAACTTAGGACTAACGCAGCAGAAATAAGCATACTCATAAATACCATTTTTTGTACTTTTGACATTCCATTAAATCTAGTTTGATATATCATCTATTCCCACATCCCCCTCTCCTATTATCTCTACTGATACTCTATGTGGTAAACATACAATAATAGGGCCTGGCTGAGTAATCTTAGCTGTATGAACACAAACTTTATCTGGACAATTGGCTTCGATAATTTCTGCACCACTTTTATCTATATTAATTGTATTAAAGCCTCTCTCTGTTTCTAAGTCAATTTTCCTAATACCTTCGATTTCTTTAAATGGTATAGTCGTATATACTTGTCCATCTACCTTTATTTGTACAGATTTTTCTTCTAGTCCTTCACTACCACTAAAAAATCTAAAGGCTACCCATCCTATTATTATAACAACAAATATGACTAAAAAAATCTTATCTCCCTTTTTCAACAGCTTTTCCTCCGTATTTTATTGTCTACCTATTATAATATCATGATAATTATTTCTTTGAAAAGGTCAAATAAAAAGTCCTCGTATTTCTACAAGAACTTTTGGTTCTATAATAAATGTTGGGGTGTAAAAACCTCAACATTATTTTTTTGTAAAAAAATAATGCACTTATCCTCAATTCCCTTTAACATGTTAAT
>NZ_SMAL01000015.1 GCF_004342165.1 Natranaerovirga pectinivora
TTAAATAAGATGTTTTTTCTACTATTAACATGTAGCTTTATTAAGTGCACCCTAAAATGCGTATTATATTATAGAATACAAAAATAGCTCTAAAGTCAAGAATGGAGGGGAATTGAAACCAATCCCCCCAACTATTGACAAAGAGCCCAAAAAACATAGATGTAAGTTTACATAAGTAACTTAAAACTATGTTTATATGATAGCACTTTATTTTTTTCCATAAATCTCTTCTATCTCATCAAGCCTTTTATCTATTCCTTTCATTTCTTCTTTTGCATCTTCTACTACACATTTTAATACTTTTGAACTAATACAGAATATCAAAGCAACGATAAAACTCCACCTAATGTATTTGGGATACTCTGAATTATAAGATATTTCAACGTAAAACATAGGTATTACGATAAGTAAACCTCCTAAAGACAAAGAAACTTTAGACATTATCGATAAAACCTTGTACATTTTATTTGTTCTTTCAAAATAATTCACACTACTTCCCCCCTCTTTTTACATAATATCATAAACGTTTTATATTGTGAATAAAACCATACCCATAAAACAAACATAGCCCTAAGTTTACCTACGTAACTTAAAACTATGTCTTTATGATAGTACTTTATTTTTTGTGTTAGGGGTTTGTTTGCTTTGATAGAAGTTTGTTTAGGTATTACATATGCTCTGATTTCACTATAACTCTATTCTTCCATCAAGGGCACGGGTAAGGGTGATTTCATCAATGTATTCTAGATCTCCACCAACAGGTACGCCATTGGCAATTCTTGTTGCTTTTACACCTAGTGGTTTAACTAATTTACTAATATACATTGCTGTCGCTTCACCTTCTACTGATGAGTTTGTGGCTAATATAATTTCTTTAACCTCATCATTATGTAGCCTTTGAATTAATTCTTTAATCTTTATATCATTTGGCCCTATCCCTAGCATGGGTGATATGGCACCATGTAGAATATGATATATCCCTTTATATTGTTTTGTTTTTTCATATGCAGCCATATCTCTTGGATCTTCAACAACCATTATAATACTTTTATCCCTATTCATATTGCTACATATAGAACAAATCTCTACATCCGTTAGGGTATAGCAAGAACTGCAATAATGGACCTTTGTTTTTGCGTGAGTTATAGCTTTAGATAAATCCTCTGCTTGTTCTAATGGCATATTTATTATATGAAAAGCTAATCGTTGTGCTGTTTTTGCACCTACTCCAGGTAATCTAGCTAATTCTTCAATTAATCTTGAAATAGGCCCACCAAAATAATCCATTCTATTCACCTTTCTTACTTCATAAATATAAACCAATTGATATCTGTGAATAACATAATACTAACCCCCACTATTAAAGCGGGGGCAATGAGTTAACTTATTCCATTACTTAAAATCTAATTTTCATAATTAAAATGGAAATCCTCCAGGTAATCCTAATCCACCTGTTATTTTAGACATTTCTTGATTTACCATTTCATCCGCTTTTCTTAGTGCTTCATTTACAGATGCTACAATTAAATCTTGTAACATTTCTATATCTTCTGGATCTACAACTTCTTCTTTTAAAGTGATTGAAACGATTTCTTTTTTTCCAGAAGCAACAGTAGTTACTGCGCCACCACCTGCTGTTACCTCAACAGTCTTAGTCTCTAATTCACCTTGTGTTTCTTCCATTTGCTTTTGCATTTTTTGTGCTTGCTTCATTAAATTATTCATATTGCCAGGCATACCTCCTGGAAATGCACCGCCACGTCTTGCCATTATTAGTTCCTCCTTATAATCATTCCTTTTAATTTGTTTGCATTGCAAACTCTATGTTTAAACCCATATATTTATATATATGTTTTAATCCTCATAAGTTATTTCAAAATTTACTTTTTCTTGTAATTTTGAATAAACATCATTGCTTTCATTTGAATCAGATTCTTGAACACCTGTATTTTTAAATTGAAGTTCAATGCTTTTACCTAATTCATTTTCAACGGTTTCTTTAATTGTTTTCTTTCTTTCATCTGCCTCAAGATAATCTTTTGTTAATTCATCTTCACACATGATGGTTAGCATTGTACCATTTATATCAGGCTTTGTTTTTTTAAGATATGGTTTCATATTTATAGGTATTCTGTTAACAACTGATGGCCATTTTCCAATTAAAGCTTTCATATCTTCTGTTAATGCTTTAGGTCTTTCTTTTATTACAGGCTTTATATCTTCTCTCTTACTATTATCAATTGGTGTATGAGTCGTTACAATACCCTTTTCTAACTGACTT
Source organism: Natranaerovirga pectinivora (assembly GCF_004342165.1). Lineage (NCBI taxonomy): Bacteria > Bacillati > Bacillota > Clostridia > Lachnospirales > Natranaerovirgaceae > Natranaerovirga > Natranaerovirga pectinivora. Next base: position 2,282 of record NZ_SMAL01000015.1, read on the forward strand.
TCAACTTTTATAAGTCTTTCTATTAATGATGTGTAATCTAATTCCATTTCTGGTTGACAAATATTAATTATGGCAACTTCTAAAAGCACTCTTTTTTGAGAAGAATACTTTATTTGATTGGATAAATCAGATAATATTTTTATATATCTCAGTATGGTTGTTTCATCTATTTTTGCACTATGCTCTTTTAATAATAAAATAGATTCCTCTGACATGTCAAGAACATAACTTGGGTCTTCAACTGTTTTCGTAATAAGCAAGCTTCTAATATACCATATAAAATCATTCAAAAACTGTCCTAAATCCCTACCTTGCATAATTAAATGCTCTACTGTATCTAAACTATTATAAACATCTCTATTAATAAAGTTATCTAATAGCTGGCTAAAGACACTTGTATCCACTGCACCTAATATATCTAAGACTTTATCCATAGTTAATCTTTGACCTATAAAGAAGGATATGCATTGATCCAATATACTTAAAGCATCACGCATAGACCCATCAGCCACTTTTGCAATATATTGAAGGGCCTTTTCTTCAACATCAATATTTTCTTTTATCATTAAATCCACTAGTAGTTTGGTGATTGTTTCTATAGATATTCTTTTAAAATCATATCTTTGACATCTAGATAATATGGTGATCGGAATCTTATGCGGCTCTGTTGTTGCTAATATGAATATAACATGTTCTGGTGGCTCTTCAAGGGTTTTTAATAAAGCATTAAATGCACCTATAGAAAGCATATGCACTTCATCAATAATATAAACTTTAAATTTTCCCTGTGTAGGGGTGTATACCACTTCATCTCTTATATCACGAATATTATCTACACCATTATTAGAGGCAGCATCTATTTCAATAATATTCATAGATTTTTGCTGATTTATAGCATCACACACTTCACAAGTATTACAAGGACTTCCCTCCATAGGGCTTATACAATTAACAGCTTTTGCAAATATTTTTGCTGTAGATGTTTTTCCAGTTCCTCTCGTACCATTAAACAAGTATGCATGGCCTATCCTATTAGATGTAATCTGATTGGTTAAAGTTTTTACAATATGATCTTGTCCTATAACATCTTTAAATTCTTTTGGTCTAAATTTTCTATATAATGCTATATATGACATTTTCTACACTTCTTCCTTTATAAGGGTTTTTATATATCTATTTATATTATACCTTAGGAGTATAATTAAATCTATATTACACTTACTTTAAATAATTTTTTATAAACAAAAAAACTGGCTCTTCAACCAGTTAAATGACTTTTATATTTAAATTCCGTGCGCCGCACTTCGACTAACTCTCACAAGCGTTACCTTTACAGTTAACTCAAATCAGGCACCCTCACGGCACACAGGGGGACTTGTTTAGTGCTGCTTCCTTCCGGACCTGACACGGTTCACAAGTTCCTGTTGCGTAAGACCCAATCGTCATCGCCACTTATAAAGGGCAGCCTTACAAGAAGATAGCCTCGGATTGACATCACCCCTGCTATAGCGGATTGCAGGTACAGGGCACCGCTGACTCCCCGGCTGCACGGAAACTTTATGACTATTTAATTTATTATTTGATCACATTATTTTAATTATAATTTGTATGTGCAACGTTAAGTATAGTACTTTTTTTAGTATATGTCAACTGGTATAATTTATGTTATCTTGTTTTGTTTTTTCTTAATTCTTTGAAAAATTCTCTCAGTAAATCAGAACACTCTTCTTCCAATACACCTTTTACAATATCTACTTGATGATTAAATTGTTCAATACCCAATATGTTTATTATAGAACCCGCACTACCTGATTTTAAGTTGTTGGCACCAATTATTACTTTGGGTATTCTAGCTTGTACAATTGCACCTGCACACATTGGGCATGGTTCTAATGTTATATACATCTCACACTCTTCTAGTCTCCAATCCTTTAGAAACTCTGACGCTTCTGCAATAGCCAATAGCTCTGCATGGGCTAAGGTGCTTTTTTTAGTGTTTCTCATGTTATATCCTCTACCAATAACTTGGTCTTTATACACGATTATGCAACCAATTGGTACTTCTTTAATATCAAATGCTTTTTTAGCCTCTTCTAAGGCTTCATTCATATAGTACATATCATCATTCATCATAAGATTCTCCTAATAATATATAAAGGAATTTATTAATTATATCATTTCCTACTACAACTGTCTAATTCATATACCTCTTTTAGTGCCCCTTATTGCTAGTCTTATAGATTATTGATATAATCAAATAATGTTTAAACTATTATATAGATAAATTTTAAGAGGTGTATCATGAAAATCCTTGGTCTTATTAAAACCACATTATTAGATTATCCTGGACATGTATCTGCAACTGTCTTTCTAGGTGGTTGTAATTTTCTTTGTCCATTTTGCCACAATAAATCACTGGTTATTCCTTCTGAAGGGGAAGAGGTATTACATAAAGAAGATGTGTTAGATTTTTTACAAAAGCGCGTTGGCATTCTTGAAGGGGTTTGTATTACTGGGGGAGAACCTACCTTGAATAATGAGCTTATCGATTTTATAAGAACCATAAAAAAGATGGGTTATAAAATCAAGTTAGATACCAATGGCACTAATCCACAAATGATTAACAGCCTGTACCAAGAAGACTTACTAGACTACATTGCTATGGATATTAAAAATTCTCCAACAAACTATTTAAAAACAGTAGGCCTAACCCATTTTAATTTTGATCATATATGTCAATCCGTAGCATGGCTTAAAAATAATTATATCCCCTATGAATTTAGAACCACTATCGTCAAAGAATTACATACCCATGATGATATTAAAGAAATAGGAAAGTGGTTAGATGGTTGCACTAACTATTATTTACAGAACTTTAAACCCTCTGAAAATCAAATCGTTCCAGGGTATTCTAGCCATAGCAAAGAAATATTAGAAGAATTTATGAAAATCCTTAAACCTTTTATTAATAATATAAAAATAAGAGGACTATAATATAAAGAATATGTATATTTTTTTTTAGAGGTGTATATGATTAAAGAATATATGACAAACCGCTTAATATTAAAAACACTAGATGAATCACATACAAAAAAAGTTATAGATTACTATTATCGCAACAAAGAATTTCTAGAGGCTTGGGAGCCTAACAAGCCACCCTATTTTTACGATATAGGGTATCAAAAAAACATATTAACCATGGAGTTTAATGAAATAGCCGCTAGAAAAATGTTGCGTCTATGGATTTTTAAAAAAGAGGATCCTAAAAAAATTATTGGAACACTATCTTTTAACAATATTATTGGTGGTTTTTTACAATGTTGTCAATTAGGTTATAAGCTAGATACCACAGAAGTGAATAAAGGCTATATGACAGAGGCAATTACTAAAGGCATCGAAATAATGTTTAGTGAATATAATCTTCATAGAATAGAAGCTTACATAATGCCACAGAATGAACCTTCAATACAAGTTATTCATAAACTTAATTTTATTAAGGAAGGTCTCGCTAGAAAGTATATTAAAATTAATGGTAATTGGGAAGATCATATATGCTATTCCCTGATTAAAGAAGATCTTTAACTCATAATGCTCTTTGTTCTTGGTCATCAAGCTTTTACGTTATAGGAATTAGTCCTTTCTTATAGCGCAAAAAAAATCCTTGGCGCCGCTGCCAAGGATTCTTTGAATGAGGGGGAGAGTATTTCAATGTAAGAGGTATCTTGCAAATTCATTATAACTTTATTTTGTGGACAGAGTATGTAAAATAAATGAATAATTTGTAAACATTTTTGTCTTTTTATGTCGTCATTATTTTACAAATATTAGTTGTACTCACCATTAAATTCCATTAGATGTTTCCTATATTTCAATGGCACAAATTGCTGTTGTAATTTGGCGTTTTCTCTACTTTTTATACTTATATTTTCAAAGTAATTTTTCCAAAGGGATTGAAATTCCTTTTCTTTTTCTGAAATAGGTAATTCAGAATCCAAATGATAATCAGATATAATATAATCCTTTTTATTGTATGCTAATGCAATCTTTCTTTTTTTATCATTGATTATAAAATTTTCAGTCTTAAATCTGTCAACAAAGTGTTTTAATATAATTGGTAAAATATTATGGTCTGGCTCTATTTCAGCAAATAAAACATTTCCTACTTCTATAAATCTTACTAATCCTAAAAACCTATGGGCTTCCATATTGACCCTCTTAGAGAGTTTTAGAATAGGTGCCACTGTTGGGTGGGTAAAATAATTATTAATATCCTTTCCCATCTTAAAGCCATATACAATATAATTTAACATTTTATTTTCTTTAAAATCATCATTGGATAAAAAAACACTGTTAAGATGCCTTAATGCTTCAAAAGATATTTTTTCTCTTATTGCCTTTGATACTTTTTTAGATTTATCTATTTCTGTCTCTACATAGGCATACTTATCTATAAGATTATACTGATATGATGCATTTGGGTAAATGCCTAATGCTTTTTCTTTATAATAATGGTAGTAAATACAGGTCAAAAAGCCATCAAAAGTACCATCGTATAAATAATCCATTACCTTCCTCCTAAAATAATGTTAATTGTTCGTACTTATTTATAGGTACTAATGCTTCACGAATACCATTCTCATTCATTTCTTTTAAACCTTCATACTTACCATTGCAAGTAATAAAATATTTAGCCCTTTTTACCACAACACCGATTTTTTTCAAGTCATCATATTGAATTAAACCTATTCTTCTTTGCCTGATTATTCTTTGGGCCGATCTTACACCTATTCCAGGAATTCTTAGCAACTCTTCGTAGGATACTTTGTTGATTTCCATTGGAAAATGGTTCATATTCTTTAATGCCCACATCATTTTTGGGTCAATGTCCAACTCAAAATTAGGATTGCCTTCGTTCAACAACTCATTGGCATCAAATTTATAAAACCTTAATAACCAATCTGCCTGATACAATCGATGTTCCCTTACTAATGGAGGGGTTGTTTGAATAGAAGGTAAATTAGAACCTTGATTAACAGGTACATAGGCAGAAAAGTACACTCTTTTTAAGTTAAATCCTCTATATAAATTTTGTGTGTTTTTTATAATGGTTAAATCTGTATCTGGAGATGCCCCTACAATCATTTGAGTCGATTGACCTGCGGGAACAAACTTTGGTGTACTTTTAAAATATTGATTCTCAAAGACTGATTCTTCGATACCTTCTCTGATTTGCTTCATAGGCAAATAAAGGCTATCTATTTGTTTTTGAGGTGCTAGTACTTTCAAACTATTTTCAGAGGGTAATTCAATGTTCACACTCATTCTATCTGTAAGTATTCCTGCTTGTTTTATTAAGATAGGGTCTGCTCCTGGTATTGCTTTTAAGTGGATATATCCTGAAAAACCGTATTTATTTCTAAGTAACAATAATACCTTAACCAATCGCTCCATTGTATGATTAGGATTCTTTTCTATTCCTGCGCTTAGAAAGAGGCCTTCTATATAATTTCTTCTATAAAATTCAATAGTCAACTCAGCTACTTCTTCTGGGGAAAAACTAGCTCTTTTTATATCGTTACTTATTCTGTTAACACAATACTCGCAATCATATACACAGTAATTGGTCATTAGAATCTTTAATAATGAAACACATCTACCATCTGCAGACCAAGTGTGACATATCCCTGCAGAGGTGGCTGATCCTAATACTTTATTGTTACTTCTATTCACACCACTTGTTGAACAAGACACATCGTATTTTGCCGCATCTGCTAGTATTGATAATTTTTCTAATACTGACTCTTTCATTTCACATCACCAATACCATTATACCAAAAAAACGCCACAATTAAAACATATGTTCTAATTTAATTTTTTGTATTATCTTCCTATTACATATTTATAAACCTGTATACAAAATAGGCTAGAAAATTTGTTTCACTCAACAAATTTTCTAGCCTTTATAAAATATAAAAGGGGGATAGTTTTGTTATATAATACCATAGTGTTATTTCTTTTTTATGAAGGTATTATTAATTTTTTATTACATATGATTACCAACATCTATGGTCCAATATCCATATTCACCTGGCTTAGGATATGTGTCACAACAACATCTGAATTTATTAAACCCATATAAATAAGCAATAAATCTATCCTTTTTATGATAAATACCAGGCACACCTAACATATACTTATACCCTTTTTCATTACAATCATCTTCTACTTTTAACAGTATTAGATGTTTATACTTATTATATCCATTAAGTAAGAATGTATTGTTCATTAACATCCAAATATTAATAGGCAGTGTTGCAATATCTTTAGGTTCAATTCTTATACAGTCTAAAATATCTTCATATCTTTCAAATGGCGCCATTTTAGGATACTCACTAAACATTTTATTATGTAATATGTCTAGTTCTTTTTCATCTAATTGTTTCCTTAGTAATTCTTGAGGTGGGGTTGCATTTTCGAATACAGGATTATAGTCATCTTTTCCTTCTTTATATCCCCATTTTTCTTTATATCTTTTTTCTTCTCTTTTTAGCAACTCTAAATCCAACCCTTTATATTCACTGTTATTGAAATTTTTACCTTTACTAATTACATCACTTTTATTTATATCATTGTTTACAAGATACATATCATCCTCATCTGGAACTAGTGGTTCTTCTGGTAATTCTGGGACCTCTTCTTCCTCAGGAACTCCTTCTAAATCATCTTCTATGTAATTATCCAATTCTTCTGGTCTTTCAATTTCAATTGCATTCTCATTTATATCATTTTGTAATCTTTCTTCTTCCTCATACATTCTTTCAAATGGATTATTGTTGTTTTGATGATCCTTATTGACATTAATTGATTCCTGTTCTTGTTTATTATTTTTCTGAGAAATGTTATGTACTATACTTTCTTTTTTCTCTACTTTTCCATACTCTTTAAAGCTATCCATATTGATTTTAGTATCCTCACTAATACATCCACCATAATAGATATCTTTAACCCTATCATCCTCATAATAATCTTTTTTCACAACTACAATTCCAACTAAATCTTCAATAGCATAAGGTGATGACATTACTTTAACTCTCTGTGTACTTACTTTTAATTTTCCACTATTATTCTCAATTTCTAATGTGCCTAGTGGAATTGCAATCATATTCCCTTTTTCGTATTTAAATCCATATGCTTTTAAAACCTCATTTGGTCCAATTTCTACATCATTTAAGAACACATATATCTTACATTTGTCGTCCCTTGCATCTATCTTCCCATGCCCACATCTATTCTTTTTTACACCATATTGATATTTATTTAAGTCCATGTATTGTCTTAAATATTTATTACTCATGTTAAAGACCCCCTTTTATACATATATATTTATTAAAAGGGGGTTTTATTATTATTTTTTCATTAAAATTATTATTTACTTAGTAGATCTGTAAATATAGCGAATTCTTCTAATGACATGGCTTCTCCTCTAATACTTACAGATTTGTTCATTTCTATTAATACCTCTTGTATTCTGTTTTTTTCAATATCTAACTGATTGGATAAACTATTTAATAAGGTTTTTCTTCTTTGATTAAAAGATGCCCTAATAATTTGAAACATTAACTTTTTATTTGAAACTTTAATAATTGGTTCCTTATATTTTTTTAGTTGTATAACTGCTGACCCCACATTAGGTCTTGGCATAAAGCAATTTTGTGGCACATTAGCAACAATATACGGCTCTGAATAATATTGAACCGCTAAAGATAATGCCCCATAATCTTTGCTCCCTGGCATGGATTGCATCCGTTCTGCCACTTCTTTTTGTACCATTACTGTAATACTCTCTAATGGCACTTCATCTTCAAATAAACCCATAATAATAGGTGTTGTAATATAATAGGGTAAGTTTGCAACGATTTTTACTGGTTTGTTATCATTTCTTTCTTCAATTAACTTTTTAAGATTCACTTGTAATATATCTTGATTAATTATTGATACATTGTTGTAATCACTAAGGGTATCTTCTAATATAGGTATTAAATTCTTATCAATTTCTATGGCTATAACTTCTCTTGCACTCTCAGCTAAATACTGTGTTAAACTGCCAATTCCAGGTCCAATTTCTATAACCAGATCGTCTTTATCTATATTAGATGAATCAATAATTTTATTAAGGACGTGCAAATCTATTAAGAAATTCTGACCAAATTTCTTCTGAAAAATAAAATTGTACTTTGTTAATATTTCTTTGGTTCTTTTGGGTGATGCAATTCTTTCAATCATAAAATCCCTCTTGATATAAATTATTTAACATCAAATAACTTAATTCCATTTTCTCTTGTAATTTTTATAACTTCATCATACTCAACACCTTTTATATCTGCTATCTCCTTAGCAACAAGATCTAAATAGGCTGAGTGATTTCTTTTTCCTCTATAGGGTACAGGTGCAAGGTATGGACAATCTGTCTCTAATAATAAGCTTTTTAGTGGTATACCCTTTACAACTTCCTTTGACTTTTTTGAGTTTTTAAAAGTTATAACACCTCCTATACCTATATAAAATCCCATATCCACATATTCTTTGGCAATTTCGTAACTATAGGAAAAACAATGTATGACACCACCCACTTTGTCTGCATGGGTCCCTTTTACAATATCCATAGTATCTTTTGCGGCTTCTCGGCTATGAACAATAATAGGAAGTTTTTTTTCTTTTGCCAATTCTATTTGTCTCTCAAACCATAGTTTTTGGATTGTTTGTGGTGAATTATCATAATAATAATCCAATCCAATCTCTCCAATTGCAATTACTTTTTTATGCTCTGCTAATGTATCTATTCTCTGTATAATACTTTCATCAATACTTAATGCATCATGGGGATGGACCCCTACAGCTGCATAAATATAATCATATTTTTCACTTAACGCAACAGACTTTTGGGAACTGTCTAAGTCAGCACCCACATTTACTACATATTCAATGCCTTTATTAGGCAACTCTTTTAATATTTCATCTCTATCTTCATCAAATTGTTTATCATCATAATGTGCATGACTTTCAAAAATCATAATATCTCCTTTGTAACTGGCTTTCCTTAATAATTATTAAGGGGACAAAAATGTCCCCGTAATGTCATACTATCTTACTTCTGAGCCATGTGGTATATCCTTTTCAACAGTTGCTAGAACCAATTCACCTTTATCATTAGAGGCAGCTAAAATCATTCCTTCTGATAATACCCCTCTTAATTTAACAGGCTTTAAATTGGTAACAACAATCACTTTTTTACCTACCATTTCTTCTGGAGAATAAAATTTTGCAATCCCTGATACAATTTGTCTTACTTCATCACCAATCTGAATTTTAGACACCAGTAATTTATCGGCGCCTTCTACTCTATTGGACTCAATAACTTTACCAACTTTTAATTCAACTTTACCAAAGTCTTCAATACCGATAAAATTACTTTCTTCTTTTTTTTGCTCTTCTTTTTTTATTTCTTTTTTCTCTTCTTTTTTAGGTTGTTCTTTTTTACTTCCTTGAGCTTCTTCTAATGCTTCTATTTCTTTATCCAAATCAATTCTCGGGAAGATCACATCACCTTTTTCAACTTGTGTAGTTTCTAATTGTCCCCAAGTTAAACTATCCCAACTAACTAAATGTGAATCCTTTATACCTAATTGTTTTCTCATTATAGCTGGTGTTTGAGGCATAAATGGCTCAATTAGAATAGAAATCATTCTTAAACTTTCTACAAGATAATATAGAACATTGGCCAGTTCTGATTTTTTATCCTCTTCTTTTGCAAGAACCCATGGTTTTGTTTCATCAATATATTTGTTGGTTCTTCTTACTAAATTCCATATTTGTGTTAATGCATCACTAAATAATAGTTTTTCCATACTGTCTTCAACTTTTGAAACGGTTTCTAATGCTAATAATTCTATGTCTTTATCAAATTCTGTTGCTGTTCTTTCTAATGGCAGTTTGCCTTCAAAGTATTTTTCAATCATGGCAACAGATCTAGATACCAAGTTACCAATATCATTGGCTAAATCCGCATTAATTCTTTGAATTAGAGCCTCATTTGTGAAGTTTCCATCTTGTCCAAATGCCACTTCTCTCATTAAGAAATATCTAATGGCATCTGAACCATATCTATCAACCAATACTTTTGGATCTACAACATTACCTTTTGATTTAGACATTTTTCCACCATTAATAACCAACCAACCATGACCAAAAACTTGCTTTGGTAATGGAATATCTAATGCCATTAAAATTGCTGGCCAAATAATTGTATGGAATCTAACAATTTCTTTTCCAACTAAATGTACATTGGCTGGCCAATACTTTTTATATAAATCATCATTATCTCCCCCATACCCTAATGCAGAAATATAGTTAGATAATGCATCAATCCAAACATATACAACATGTCCCTTATCAAACTCAACTGGTACGCCCCAATCAAAAGACGTTCTAGAAACACATAAATCTTCTAGACCTGGTTTCAAAAAATTATTAATCATTTCATTTTGTCTTGTTTGAGGTTGTATAAATTCTGGGTTATCTTCTATATGCTTAATTAATTGATCTTGATACTTTGATAATTTGAAGAAATAGGATTCTTCTTTTACTTTTTCTACACTTCTATTACAATCTGGACAATTCCCATCTTGTAATTGTCTTTCTGTAAAGAAAGTTTCACATGGCGTACAATACCAACCCTCATAAGAACTTTTATAAATATCACCTTTATCATAAAGGGCTTTAAATATCTTTTGAACTGTTTCTATATGCTTTTTATCCGTGGTTCTTATAAAATCGTCATAAGAAATATCCATTGTTTTCCACAAATCTTTTATCCAGTGAACGATATTATCTACATATTCTTTTGGCGTTGTATTACTTTCCGCTGCTCTTCTTTCGATCTTTTGACCATGCTCATCCGTACCTGTTAAAAACATTACATCATATCCACGCATTCTTTTGTACCTTGCCATTGTATCCGCTGCAACTGTTGTATAAGAATGACCAATATGTAATTTATCACTAGGATAATAGATTGGTGTAGTAATATAGTAATTCTTCTTTTCCATAACTCTTTTCCTCCATATAAAACTTTTTGTTATTCCTATTATATAGTTTTTACCAATTAAATGTAAAGTATTTATGCTTTTTAACCTTAATTAAACTTGTTTTTCCAATACATTAAGACAAGATTATTCTTGTTTTTCATATAATTAATTAGCCATAATATAAAATTAATGTATATTACGATATATTCTCTTATTCATTGTTTGTTTATAATAAATCTAAATTATTTGTTTATTTTGGTTGTTATACACCTTTTATTGTAATATAATTATTAGGTAATTATTATTTATAGGGGAGGGTATTTTATGCAACCTTGGTGGGAATCATTAGATGCTTTACAAAAGTTTTTATATATAATTGCTTTTGCTTCTACTTTTATTCTTTTAATACAATCTCTTTTTAGTGTGTTTGGTCTAGATCAAGACTTTGAGTATGATGGTGGAATAGATGACTTTAGTGCTGATTTTCAATTTTTCTCTATTAGAGGCATGATTGCTTTTTTCACTTTGTTTGGATGGACTGGTGCACTTTTAAGTCAAACACCCTTAAGTCGCTTTTTGATTATGACAATTGCCTTAGTGGCAGGTTTAATAGGAATGGTCTTAGTGGCTTTTCTCTTTTATAGTATGACCAAATTACAACAAGATGGTACTTTTAATTACGAATATTGTGTTGGTCAAATTGGTGAAGTTTATTTACCCATACCTGGAAAAAGAGCCTTTAAAGGAAAAATAGTTATAACCATTCACGATCGTTCAATTGAAGCAGATGCTATAACAGACGAAGATGAAACCCTTTCAACTGGTTCTATTGTTAAAGTAATTGCGGTTGTCAATCAATCTACACTTGTTGTTGAAAGAAATTAATATTTAACCAATATGTACCCTACCATTCTATGGTATTTAACATATTGGTTTATATATATAATACAATTACATTAAGGGGGAATTTTTTAAATGCAAATTAATCTCATATTTATTCTTATTGCTGTTGCTGTTTTTCTGGTTATAACCACAATGATAGCTCTATTATCACGTTATCGCAAATGTCCATCAGACAAAATACTAGTAGTCTATGGAAAAGTAGGAAGTAGCAATGGTCAAATTCACAGCGCAAAATGTATTCATGGTGGCGCAGCCTTTATATGGCCAGTAATACAACATTATGAATTCCTAAGTTTGACACCTATATCCATTAATGTTGATCTTAAAAATGCACTAAGCAAACAAAATATACGTATTAATGTGCCCTCTAGATTTACTGTTGGTGTTTCCACAGAAGCAGGGGTTATGCAAAACGCTGCTGAAAGGCTATTAGGTCTAAAATTACAGGAAATAGAAGAGCTAGCAAAGGATATTATATTTGGACAGTTAAGACTTGTTGTTGCCACTATGGATATTGAGGAAATCAATACGGATAGAGATAAGTTTTTAGCGGCTGTTTCTAGAAATGTAGAATCGGAACTTAAAAAAATTGGTTTAAGACTAATTAACGTTAACGTTACTGATATCAGGGATGAATCTGGTTATATTGAAGCCCTTGGTAAAGAGGCTGCAGCAAAAGCTATCAATGATGCTAAGAAAACTGTAGCTGAGAAAAATAGAGATGGTTCTATTGGTGAAGCAATTGCTCAAAAAGATGAAAGAATCTCTGTAGCTGAAGCCAATTCTCATGCTATACAAGGGGAAAATGAGGCAAAGGTTACCGTTGCTAATTCTGAAGCCCTAAGAAGAGAAAAAGAGGCGGAAGCCTTACGTAAAGCTACTGCTGCTGAAAAAGTTCAGTCTGCTAAAGCTTTAGAAGAGGCCTATGAAGCAGAGAAATTAGCTGAGTTAGCGAGAGCTGATAGAGAACGCGCTACTAAAGAAGCAGATATCATTGTTAAAGCTCAAATTGACAAACAAAAAGTTGAAATTGATGCAGAAGCTTCTGCCGAACAAACTAGAAGAATGGCAAAAGGTGAAGCAGATGCCATTTTCCTTCAAATGGAAGCTAAAGCAAGAGGTATGCAAGAAATCCTTAGTAAGCAAGCTCAAGGCTTTAGTGAGATTGTTAAAGCAGCAGGTGGGGACGCTAACGATGCTGTGAAATTATTACTTACTGATAAAATTGAAGATCTTGTTAAAATACAAGTGGAAGCCATTAAAAATATTAAAATTGATAAAGTTACTGTTTGGGACGGTGGAAGTGGTCAAGGCAAAACACCTGCTACAGCTAACTTTTTATCAGGTATAATAAAATCAGTACCTCCTCTAAATGATTTACTAGATATGGCTGGTATGCAATTGCCCGAATATCTAGGCAAGGAAAAATCAAAAGATGCACCTGCTTATGAAGTGGATGAAGAATCCGCACCAGAGACTGAAGAAGAATAATTTAGATATTTTTAGTAAAGATATTTAATAAATCATGTATTTTTGTACAAAGGAAATTCATATATATATATGAATTTCCTTTAATTTCTTTGAGAGGTGTCTAATATGAAATGCCATTTTAAAAAAATATTTACCATATTTTTTGTTTTTCTTCTTCTACTATCAATAATTGGATGCAGTAAGAAGCCAACAGTTACACCTGATGAAAATGCAGAATTTGCTATGTTCCTAGACAATTTATTTAAATCTGAGCTTGAATCTAGTCCTCTAGATATAGCCTACACTTTAGCTTCCCCAGAAAATTATAATTTAGATCATATTATACCGTCCATGCCTGATTTATCCGAAGAAGCATTTTTAAAAGATATACAAAGAATAGAAAATATTATAAATGAGTTAAAAACCTTTGATTATGAAAATTTGTCTACAGATGAAAAACTAACCTATGACATACTAATGAAATACTATGAAGTGGCTCTAATGTCAAAAAATTTGTATAAACACAGAAAAATTTTAAGCCCTTCACTAGGCATGCAATCCCAATTGCCTATATTTTTTGCTGAGTACCCACTTCGAATTAAAAAAGATATTAATAATTACCTAAATTTATTAAATGAAGTTCCCATATTATTTAATCAAGTTATTGAATTTGAAAGGTTAAAAGCAACTGAAGGTCTATTAATGCCTGCCTTTGCAATGGAATCCATTATTGAACAGATTAATTATTTTACTTCTTCAGTAGAAGATAATTTCTTAATAGAAATTTTTATAGATAAAATTAAAGATATACCAGGTATTACAGCAGATGATATTACTCAATTTGAAAATAGAAATAGAGATTTAATTATAAATACTGTTATACCCGCCTATGAAGAATTAGCTCTGGCTCTTACTCAACTTAAAGATAAAAGTGTAAATAATAAAGGCCTTTATTATTTACCACAAGGTACTGATTATTATGAATATCTTTATTATTCTTATACAGGTTCTTCAAAAACATTAGAAGAAATTATAGATTTAATCGATTTAAGAATTCGTCAAACATTTGTTCAGTATCATGTTTTATCTCAACAAGACGTAGATTTAATTGATGCCTATTTTGAGTTTTCATACAAAATTGACTCACCAGAAAATACAATTAACTTTTTAATAGAAAGTATGAATACTTATTTTACCAATGTTGGTAATCCTGCTCTTGACATTAAATATGTTCACCCCTCATTACAAGAGCATTTAAGTCCTGCATTTTACTTAATTCCGCCTATTGATGGGGAAAGCAACCAAGTAATTTATATTAACAATAACCAAAAATATGATTTAGATAACTTATATCCTACAATTGCTCATGAAACTTATCCTGGGCATTTGTACCAATATATCTACTTTAGGCAACAAGATGTCCCTCGAATTAGACAAATATTAAATTATCCTGGATACAGTGAAGGATGGGCTATATATGCTGAAAATTTTTCAATTGGTTTTTTAGACATTCAAGATTCCTTGTCTCAAATTCTTCAATATGATAGAAAGATTGATTTATTAATCCAAGGACGAATAGATATTGGCGTTAATTATGAAGGATGGGCTGTTGAAGATGTTGCTACTTATCTTGATTCATTGTATTTAAACCTTGATATTGAGGTTATAAAGAACATATTTCAATACGTTATTGAAGAGCCTGCTAATACCTTGAAATATTCTATAGGGTATTTAGAAGTATTATTATTACAAGAGAAAGCAGCATCTTTAAATTCTGATTTTGACATTAAAGATTTTCACGATTTTATTCTTTCTATAGGGCCTGCACCCTATGAAATTATTGAAAGAGAATTAGAAAAATGGTTAAAAAATAAATAGCTCAGTTTACTTTATCCTATTAAAACAAATGGCACCCATAGGGTGCCATTTTAGTTGTATTTCTTTTTAAAATAATCTGTTATATTACCAAGGGCTTTTATAAAAATCTTTACTTCTTCTCCGTCAAGATTTTTTATTGTCTCATCTATCATTTCTTTATGAAACTTTAAATGATGTAAAAAAGCTCTTTTTCCTTTTGTCGTTAAAGATATTAATACTACTCTTCTATCTAATTCACTTCTTATGCGGTTAACATACCCTTTTTTAACAAGGTTATTAATGGCAATGGTTAATGTACCAACTGTTATATTAAGCTTTTTAGCAACTGTGGACATGTTTTTGGGCTTATCAATATCAATTGCCTCTATGATATGCATATCCGTAATTGAAATATCTTTAAAATTATCACTTAATAATGCTTTTTCTTCAATCTGTAATATATCATTAAATAAACCAACTAACAAATTATTAAGAGTTTTGTAATATTCTTCCAAATTATCCACCACCACTAACCATTAAGTTATGCTTATATTATACACTATATTAAAGTAATATAACAATATTTTTCTTTTTATGATTTTTCTATCCAAATAATGAATATGTAATATAAACACTAAAAACAATTCCTGCTAGATTTGCTAATAATGCTCCAGTAATGGTATACCTTGTTTTTCTAATGTTAATCGCTAAAAAATATACTGATAAAGTATAAAAAATAGTTTCAGTACACCCCATCATTATTGATGTCATTCTACCAATTAATGAATCAGGACCATAAGTTTTAAACAAGTCTAAAACAAGCCCTGTAGTTGCAGATGAACTTACTGTTCTCATAAGTGCTATGGGTACTATCTCTGATGGAAATTTTAGAATATTAGTTACTGGAGTTATAATCATTGTTAAGAAATCTAATGCTCCTGACGCTCTAAGGATACCAACAGCTACCATTAAGCCAATAAGTGTAGGCATTATACTAAATACAACTTTAAACCCATCTTTTGCCCCTTCTATAAATTCATCAAATAAAGGGACTTTACTAATCAAACCAAACCCAACAATATAAATAAAAACCAATGGAATTAAATACTCAGAAATATATAGTACAAATCTCATACCTTTTTCCTCCGTAACATAAGTTTTGCAAATATTACCCCTACTAATGTAGAAACCATGGTGGCTAATAGTGCTGGACCAATAATTTCAGCAGGATTGGCTGATCCATATTGAGACCTATAGGCTATTATATTAATAGGTAATAATTGTACAGAAGAAATATTTATAATTAGAAATGTACACATAGCATTACTTGCTACTTCTTTATTAGGATTTAATTCCTGTAGTTTTTCCATAGCTTTTAGACCCGGAGGTGTGGCTGCCCATCCTAATCCTAACATATTAGCTATCATATTGGTTGCTATATATTTTTTCGCTGGATGGTTATCTGGTATATCTGGAAATAAAAATCTTAAAATAGGTCGCATTTTTCTAGTAAGGGCCCTAATAATACCTGCTTTTTCGGCAATTCTCATTAATCCAGTCCACATAGCAATGACACCTACCAAAGTAATACATAGCTGCACTGCATCTTTAGAGGAATCTATAGCTGCCTGAGTAACCTCTGGCATATTTCCAGTAAATGCTCCTACAATAATACCAATAATAATCATATATGCCCATAAATAATTAAGCATTAAATCCTCCTCATACTTTGCTTAATTATTTATATGATTTTGTACTATTAAAAATAACCCCTTTATCTTTGGGAAAAAATTTCTTTTTCAAATTTTTTAGCAGTAGGGGTAGTGGCAATACCTCCTTGAGCTGTTTCTCTAAGCATTGATGGCATAAGTTTTGATACTTCTTTCATAGCGTGTACAACTTCATCAAATGGTATGACACTCTCAATTCCTGCTAAAGCCATCTCTGAAGCAATTAAACCATTTGCTATTCCAATAGCATTTCTTTTTTGACAAGGCACCTCTACAAGTCCTGCTACAGGGTCACAAATTAGCCCCATTAAATTTTGTAATGCAATCGCACTGGCTGATAAAGCCATTGCTGGTGTCCCACCCATAATTTCTACAACAGCAGCCGCAGCCATTGCTGATGCAGAACCAACTTCTGCCTGACATCCTCCTTCTGCACCTGAAAGGCTGGCGTTTTTTCCTATAATAATGCCAATACCACTTGCTGTTAATAAACCTTTAATAATCTTCTCATCTGGTATTTCATACTCTTCTTTTAACATTAATAGAATTCCTGGAAGAACACCGCTAGATCCTGCAGTAGGGCAAGCAACGATTCTACCCATACAAGCATTAACTTCCATTGTACTCAGTCCATAACTAATGGCTTTAGCCATTGTATTGCCACATATGGTATTATTATGTGTATACCTTTCTTTCATTTTAAGGGCTTCTCCCCCTATCATATGACCTTTACCTTTTGTTTCCTTATCAAGTCCTTGTTGGATGGCTTCTTGCATTATATGCCAGCTTAACTTTAATTTATCTAATATATCCTCTTCATTTTTATTGCTTTTATGACTTTCATATTTCATCACTACATTATAAATATGCTTTAATTCTTGAGCTTTTGCTAATAATTCTTCACCTGATGAAAAATTCATGTTGGTCTCTCCTTTACACTAACCCGTTATCTTCTCAATTAATTGTACAGAATTCATTTTTTCTATTTTATTAATTTCTTCAATAACACTATGTGGTATGTTTTCATCTGTTTCTAATAACATTACTGCCATTTCTCCTTTGCTAGGCCTGTACACTTTCATAAATGCTATATTGATATTTGAATTTGCTAGTATTGTTGTTATTTTCGCTATAATGCCAGGCTGATCTATATGATGGGTAATTAATGTAGTATAATCCCCTGTAAAATCAATATCAATATTTCCTATATTAATAATCTTTATTTTTCCTGCACCAATAGATGAACCGATTATATTGATTTTTTTATTGGTTACTCCTGTTAAATCAATTCTTACTGTATTAGGGTGAACATTTCCTAGATCGCCTTCTTTAAAACCAATTACTATATTTTTTTCTTTTGCTAAATCAAATGCATGTTTTAAATTTTCATCATCAGGTAGCAAACCCATAATACCTCCTACTAATGCTTTATCTGTACCATGTCCTTTATAAGTACTTGCAAAAGAGCCATGTAATGTAAAAGTAACTTCCATCACTTCTTCACCTAGTATTTTATATCCTATGTAAGCAATTTTTGCAGCACCTGCTGTATGAGAACTTGAAGGTCCTACCATTATAGGTCCAATCATATCAAAAATACTGTATTCTTCCATTTTCTTCTCCTTATTATATCTAACTGCTTCATAGAATGAAGCAGTTAGCACTTTATTATCTACTCATCGAATTCATTATTATGTTGCCCCGTAACTAAAATGTGTTCTAAATTATGAATTTGATTTTCTCTTTTTCTTTGGAGTTCTTTTGCATGTTGCTTTTGATCTTCTGCTGCTATATTAGAGTATTGTTCTAAATGTCGCTCAGTTCTTGTATGGGCCTCTACTAAGTGTTCAAGTTGCTCTACTCTTCTAGTGTTCTCTTTTTGAACTTTTTCTTTTCTACTCACAGAATTCACTCCTTACTTTTACTATATTGCCTATAAGAGATTTTATCTCTGTGTTTATTTTTACCTTATCCATCAAAATTATTATTCCAATAAAAGTGTAATGTTATGACACAAGTTTTATTAAAGACCTACTTTCCAAATCTATCCTAGGTTTGGAAATAATATACTTTTTTGTAGTTTATATACAATACTTATTGACGTATCCTTATATTTATGATATTTTTATACTATATTGTAGATTTTCGTTATAAAAGGGGGGTTTTTATGAAATCAACAGGAATTGTAAGGAAGTTGGATGAATTAGGTCGTATCACTTTACCTATTGAATTGAGACGTAACTTACACGTAAATGAAAAAGATCCTTTAGAAATATTTGTAGACGATGATAAAATAATCCTTAAAAAGTATGAACCTTGTGATATATTTACAGGTGGAATGAATGATTTAATAGATTATTATGGCAAGAAAATTTCTAAAACTTCTATTGTAGAAATGGCTAAATTAGCAGGTCTTGAAATAAAAGAATAATACAAATAAATTCTAGGTACATAAAATAAAAGACTAGTTTGTTTTTCACAAACTAGTCTTTTATTAAATAATCATATACTTCTCTTTTTCCTATGCCCCGGTCTTTTGCAACTTTTTTCATGGCTTCTTTTTTATCTATGCCTTTTTTAAAATAATAATCCATGTGTTCGTTAATGGTTAGCTTTTTCCATTCGTCTTGTGCTTCCTCTTTAATTTCTTCTATAGGCTTGCCTTCTAAAATAAGAACATACTCACCTTTTGGATCTTCTTGATTATAAACCTCAATAGCACCCTCTATATCAGTTGGAATAATGGTTTCATATCTTTTAGTTAACTCTCTACATAAGGTTATTTTTCTATTCCCTAACTTTTGATTCAAATCCCTTAAGGTCCTCTTTAGTCTGTGGGGCGCTTCATAAATTATTATTGTCCTTGTTTCATTGACAAGTTGGTCTATTAAATAATTACGCTCTTTATTTTCTAATGGTAAAAACCCTTCAAAGGAAAATCTTCGTGTTGAGAGTCCTGATAAAATCAATGCCATAATACCAGCAACTGCACCTGGTAATGCGGTAACTATTATTTCTTCTTCATAACACATTTTTACTAATTCTTCACCTGGATCAGAAATTCCTGGTGTCCCAGCATCACTTACTAAAGCAATGGTCTTACCTTCTTTGATTTTTTGGATTAGAACTTTTCCTTTTTCTATTTTATTATGTTCATGATAACTTGTTAAAGGGGTATTGATATCATATGCATTAAGAAGCTTCTTGGTATGTCTTGTATCTTCTGCTGCAATATAATCTACCTCTTTAAGTGTATTTATTGTTCTAATTGTAATATCTTCTAAATTGCCTATGGGTGTTGCACAAAGAATTAATTTACCTATCATTAGATTCTCCTTTGTTCATTCCATATATCTCATATATTTCTTCTGTATATACACCTTTTTCTTTATAAACAATCAGAGGTTTTTCTATTTTCATCATAGGACCTCCATGTCTAACAGCTTCAATTAGTAACATATTTGGCTCTTTGTCTATAAAAGGATGTACCAATCTCATTCTCTTTGGTTCTAACTTATATTTTTTAAACAAACTAATGATATCCACTAATCTATTGGGTCTATGAACCAAATAAACTTTTCCACCCACTTTTACTAATCTTGATGATACTCTTATGACATCTTCAAGTGTGCATAGGACTTCGTGCCTTGCAATTGTTTTAGGTGTATTATTATTCTTTAATCCATTATTGTCCACCATATAAGGTGGATTTGAAGTTATAACATCAAAGCTAGATAAAGGGAAAAGATTATCTGCATTTTTTATATCTCCCTCTACTATTGAAACTTTGTTTTCAATAGAATTAAGTTTCACACTCCTTGAAGCCATATCTGCACTTTGGGATTGTATTTCTAATCCAATTAATTCTGTTGCTTTGGTTTTAGCTTCTAAAAGTATAGGTATAATACCTGTACCTGTCCCTAAATCAAGAACCCTACCTTTAATCTCTGTATCAATAAACCCTGTTAATAATATAGGATCCATTCCAAAGCAAAAACTATTGGGATCTTGTATTATCTTATAATTGTTTATATGAAGTTCGTCAATTCTTTCATTTGCTTTCAGTCCTACTGTAGACATTATTTTTTATTTAATTTCCCTTCTTGTTTTTCAATCTGCTCTAACTCTTGTAATTGTAACAAATCTGCCTCTTCCATACGATCTTCTTCTTTTTTCTTTTTATTTTGCTTTTTGAATTTTAAATCCATAGCATTGTATTCTCTTACTTCTACATCTTCATCTGGCTTACGTATAAGTACTCTTGCTTTTTGTCTTAATACATTAACACTTAGAACTTCTCCAGAGAAACCATCTTTTGTTTTTACAATATCACCTACATCAGGTAAAGTTTTATTTAACTCTTCATAGGTTTCTTCTTCATATTTTAAACAACACATTAATCTACCACATACACCAGATATTTTAGAAGGATTAAGAGATAAGTTCTGTTCTTTAGCCATTTTTATAGATACTGGATGAAATTCACATAAATGGGTACTACAACATAAAGATCTACCACAAATACCTATGCTACCTATCATTTTTGTTTCATCTCTTACGCCGATTTGTCTTAGTTCAATCCTAGTTTTAAATACAGCGGCCAAATCTTTTACTAATTCTCTAAAATCTATACGACCTTCAGCAGTAAAATAAAATAGCACTTTATTATTATCAAATGTATATTCTACATCAATTAATTTCATATCTAACTTGTGTTTCGTTATCTTCTCAACACAAATATCAAAAGCTTCTTTCTCATTTTCTTTATTTGTTTTTTCTTTTTCATCGTCTTCACTAGTTGCTAAACGAATAACTTTTTTCAACGGTTGTACAACTTCTTCTTCTGGTATTTCTTTTTTACCAATAACAACTGCTCCATATTCTATACCTCTAGCGGTTTCTACTATAACATTGTTACCTTGCTCTATATCTAATGAATCTGGATCAAAATAATAGACTTTACCTGCCTTTCTAAATCTCACTCCTATAACTGTAACCATATGTTAACTCTCCTTTATATTCAATAACAATGATTCCATACTTAACTGGTAATTAACGTTATTTAATATCATTTTTTTCGTTTCTTCTATTTTTTTAATAGTATTGCCTATTTTATTATACGTTAAATCATTGCTAGCTTTCAATAAATAATTGTAGTAATCTTTATGAATTAATTTATTATTTGTGTTTGTAGATTTTAATACAAGGATATCTCTATACCATGTCAATATAATATCTAAATATTCTTCTATCCTATCTTTGTACTCATCTATCTTAGATGCCCTATCTAGTATCTCATTAATAGACAATGTGTTAAGCTTAATCAATAAGGATACACATTCTTTTCTCATTTTATTAAAATCATCGGATAAAGCCAATTCTTTTGCCCTACCAATAATACCTTGGGACATTGCAACGTAAATATTTGCATCTACTTCATCAATATTATTATTTTCTATTAAATATTTTTTTATTTTAACATCTTCTATAGGCTTTAAATTAATAACAACACATCTAGACAGTATTGTAGGCAATAGTTTAAAAATATTATTAACTAATAATATGATTATACCATATGTTGGTGGTTCTTCTATGGTTTTTAATAATGCATTTTGGGCTTGTTCTGTTAATTTCTCTGCTTCATCAATCATGTATATTTTATATTTATAACTGTAGGGTTTTATATATATATCTTGATTGATCTGACTTCTAATATCATCTACACCGATACTTTTTAATTTTGTTGATTTTACAAATACGACATCTGGATTGTTTTCAGAGTCATATTGTTTGCAAGAAGTACATTGATTACAAGGATTATCTTTTTCCTCTATACATTGTAAAGTCTTTGCAAAAATATTCCCTATTAGTTTCTTTCCCATACCTTTTTGCCCATTGATAATATATGCATGAGAAATCTTTGAACTTCTAATAGATAATCTAAAATGCTCTTTAATATCATCATAACCTATTATATCATTAAATGTATTCATTATTAATCCCCTAACTATTTAATACAACCATTAAACCTTATAAAGATTCAGACTTTAAAAATGTGATTGTACATTTCTAAAGTCTGATTGTTTTATCATATCCTATTTACGTTAGAACATCCAGTAAAAGACCTCTTATTTCATCCACTTTACTTAAGATATTCAATTGATTTTTTTCTTCTTGAATTAATTCATTGGCCAACTCATCTAAGTTTTTGTCCACTAAGCGAACGATGCCATAAACCCTATGTCTTCCACGTCGGTCTAAAAAATTCTCTCTAGAAAATTTATGAGATCTTGTTAATACTTCATTCATAAAATCTTTAACGAGCTCTCTATATTTTCTCATATCTTTAATATCCATATGTTTAGATATTTTACTACCTTGGTCGTTAATTTCCTCAATTAGATTGGTTAATTTATTTTTAAGGTCACCTTCCTCAATCTTACTCATTAAAGTAAACTTAAATGGTTTTTCAGCCTTGAGGTCATTTTTATTCTGAAGCTCATTTACTTTATTCATTTGAACTTGATTGAGTTTTATATCCATAAGGTGCCTCCATTAGATTTTTAAATATTTTTCTACATCTACAACAAAAATTGTTGCGCCACCCACTGAAACTTCAATTGGATAAGAAATATATCCTTCTGTCATACTTGCAATAGGCTGATTCAATAATGACATTTGTTTTGTTGTTTTACATACTTCTTTTATTATTTCAATGACGTCTTCTACTTTGCTTTCTTCTACACCAACAAATATTGTAGTGTTTCCAGTTTTTAAGAAACCACCTGTACTTGCTAATTTAGTTGCCATAAAACCCTCTTGGTTTAACCTTTGAATTAATTTGTTAGTATCTTCATCTTGAACAATTGTTATAACTAACTTCATATTGATTCCCCCTTTATAATTTAGAGATAACATAATTATTTTATTTTTGTATTATGCCTTAATATTATAAAATTATGAAATCTCATTGTTTATTTTATTAATTATTAGTTGATGTACTTCTTCTATTGTTTTTGAGGCATCAATTAAAATAATTCTATCAGGGTCTTTTTCTTGAATGTGACGGTATCCCTTAACAACGTCTATATGAAAAGCATCTTTTTCAAGTTCAAGTCTATCTAACTCTTTTTGTTTTTGTTTCCTTGATAGACCTATATTAGGCTCTAAATCCAATAAGAATGTAATATCTGGATTAAGTCCACTTGTTGCCCATTCATTAATTTTTGTTACTTCATCTATTCCAATTCCTCTAGCTATTCCTTGATAAACAATAGAGGAGTCTATATATCTATCACAAAGTACTATTTTCCCACTCTTTAATGCAGGTCTTATTAATTCTTCTACATGTTGAGCCCTAGATGCTGCATATAATAATACTTCTGTTTTAAAATTCATTTCTGTATAGTTTTTATCTAATATAATATTTCTTATGGCTTCACTAATAATTGTTCCACCAGGCTCACGTGTATAAATAAAATCATAATTATTATGATTAAAATACTTTTTTAATAGTTCTATTTGTGTTGTCTTCCCTGAACCATCTGCACCTTCAATTGTAATGAATAACCCTGCCATTTTAATTATGCTCCTTTTATAACTTTTATTGTTTCTAAGTCTTTATCTGCTGTTCCAATCATTGATATCCCAAGTTTTTTGTATTCTAATACTATTTCTATCAATTCTTTAGAAATTAATTCACCTGGAACAATTAAAGGTATTCCTGGAGGATATGGTATAATAAATTCTGCTGATATATATCCATTACTATATATAAATTCAGTTGAAGCTACTTTTTTTCCATTAACTTCATATGGATTTAATTGTTTTTCTAATATTACTGTATTTAATATATCGGCACTTTTCTTATTTTTCTTTAATCTATTATCAATTTCCATTAATCCATTGTATAATTTGTTTAAATCTTCTTTTGAATTGCTAAATGTTGTAATCCCTATTGTATTGTCTCTATTTGAAAGTTCCATCTGTATGTTATGTTCTTCTCTCAAATACACTTCAATATCTTGACCTGTATGCTGTGTATTTCTTAAGTTTAAGACAATTTTACTTTTATCTATGGCCTTGATAGAATAGCGATCCACTATAGTATCATCTATTAATACCATGTTTTTTAAATTATAGTTTAGTTTATCTCTAAAGTCCTTTAACTCTTCTACGAATTTATTATATAATGTATAGCCTTCCTTATCCAATAACCCTATGCAATAATCCATACTAGCCATAAGAATATAAGAAGGACTACTCGTTTGTAACATACTAAGATATAATTTTATTCTACTAAAGTCCAATACTTCATTATTAATATGTAATAAAGCTGTTTGTGTAAGTGATGGCATGGTTTTATGTAGACTATGGATTACCACATCTGCCCCATCCTCTAATGCACTACTTGGAAAATACTCATTAAACCTTAAATGAGAACCATGGGCTTCATCCACAATTAATGGGATTTTATGGTTTTTAGTTATTTTAGATATCCCTTTTACATCCAATACTACACCTTCATAACTTGGAGATGTAATAACAGCAAGTTTTATATCTGGATTATCTATAAGTGTTTTTTCTATGTCTTTAGAATTTAATCCCCCTGATATACCGTACTCAGTTACTAGTTCAGGGTAAATATATATTGGTTCTAATTCATTCATAATAATTGCATTATATACTGATTTGTGACAGTTTCTAGCAATTAATATCTTATCCCCTTTATTGGTTAGTCCAAGTATAGATGATAATATACCTACAGTGCTACCATTAATAAGATAATATGTTTTAAAAGTATTATATACTCTTGCCGCATTTTTTTGTGACTTTTCAATAATATCTATAGGCCCGTGTAAATTATCTAGTCCATCTATTTCTGTAAGATCAAAGTCTATTAGTTCTTTTTTAATATAGTTACTATTTTTGTGTCCAGGCATATGAAACGATACACTGTTTTTTTCAGTGTGTTTTTTTAGTGCAGTAAATATAGGTGTTTTCATATGTCCTTTAACTCCTTATATGAAAGTATAATCGTCTAAATTACTATTCTACTTTTATTATATAATATACTTTATATTTCTTCAAATTATTTTTTCAGGACAAATACATAGAAAAAAAACCAAAAACCACTAATTTTTTAATTCAGTGGTTTTTGATTTTTTATTAATAAACTTTATACGTTTTAACTTCAAAATCTGCATAACTTTCTATACCATGTTCTTCAATGTCTAATCCTTTAATTTCCTCTTCTTCAGATACTCTTAATCCAATTGTTTTATCAACAACTTTAAAAACTATAAATGCTGCAAAGAATACCCACGCTGCTACTGCTATTACACCTATAGCTTGGATGCCTAATAATTCAAAACCACCACCATAGAATAAACCACCTTCTGTAGCAAATAGTCCTACTGCTAAAGTTCCTGTTGCACCACATAATCCGTGAACACCTACTGCACCTACTGGATCATCCACTTTTAATACTTTATCGATAAATTCTATACCAAATACAATTACAAATCCTGCTATTATTCCGATAAAAAATGCGCCTACTGGTGATACAATATCTGTTCCTGCTGTTATTGCTACAAGACCTGCTAAAGCGCCATTTAATGTCATAGATACATCAGGCTTTTTGTATCTTGCCCAAGTTATAAACATTGTTACAATAGCAGAAGCTGCTGCTGCTAGGTTCGTTGTTACAAATATATGACCAATGGCATTGGCATTTCCGATCCCTGCTGCTTCTAATTGAGAACCTGGATTAAATCCAAACCATCCAAACCATAAAATAAATACCCCTAATGCACCAAGTGTTAAACTATGACCTGGTATTGCATTTGATTTTCCATCTTTAGTATATTTACCAATACGTGGTCCAATAATTGACGCTCCCACAAATGCACACCAAGCACCAACAGAGTGTACTACAGTAGATCCTGCAAAATCGTGGAATCCTAACTCAGATAACCATCCACCGCCCCAAGTCCAGTGACCAACTATTGGATAAATTAACGTTGTTATAAAGAAACTATATACTAAATAAGATACGAATTTTGTTCTTTCAGCCATAGCACCAGAAACAATGGTTGCTGCCGTAGCACAAAATACTGTTTGGAATATTAAAAATGCAAATGTTGGTATCCCAAAATCATATTCCCCAACGCTCATAAAATCTAACTTTCCAATTAAACCACCTTGGGTAGCACCAAACATTATACCAAAACCTACTAACCAATACATTATAGAACCTACTGAGAAGTCCATTAAATTTTTCATTATGATATTACCAGCATTTTTTGATCTGGTAAATCCTGTTTCAACCATTGCAAATCCTGCTTGCATAAAAAATACTAATGTTGCTGCAAATAATACCCATATTGTGTCTATTGAATAAATAATATCATTGATATTCATAATAATTCCTCCCTTTTATAGTGCTTCTACGCCTTCTTCACCTGTACGGATTTTAATAACATTTTGTACAGGATATATAAATATTTTTCCATCACCAATTTCACCAGTTCTAAGAACTTCTTTTGCAACTCTAACAACTTCTTCTACTGGTACTTCACACACTACAATTTCTAATTTAACTTTTGGTAATAAATCCATACTATAAGGAGTCCCCCTATAATATTCTGTTTTACCTTTTTGTAACCCACACCCTAATACTTGTGATACTGTCATTCCAGTTATCCCAATTTTATTTAATGCTTCTTTTAATTCTTCGAATTTACTAGTGCGTGTAATAATATCAATCTTAGTTATGGCTTTGTTTTCCATATTAACGCCTCCCAGCTTATTAACTTTTTAATTTTTGTATATATTTAAACTTGCGCAAGTTTTGTACAAAAAACAGAAAAGGCCTACACAGCTCCATCGTTGGAGTGTGTAGGCCTCATTGCCTATTAATATTAATTTATAAAGCAATTATACTTAAACTTAATACCAATGTCAAGTAATTTTTCTATATTTTATATTATGCTATATTTGCCTTAAGTAGACTATTTTTTTAATAATATTGGAATAATAACAACATTATGGTAGAATATATACATAAATTTTGATAGGTACATTTAGTATTTTAGCTTATACTGACTAATTTATATTATAATTTATACATATATTTATTAGTTTTTACATAAGAGTTGCTTGATGGAGGATTTTTGTATGGATAATAATATAATATACACTAATGAGAGTTTTGAGCTTTTTATAAATCAAAATGAAGTATTCATTAAAGTTAATAATGATAATTGCTCTATTCCCACCTTTAATGAGATTTTAACGGAATTACCTAGAATAAGAATAACAAAATTTATATCACTAAAAGAGGCTCTTACGAACCCAACTAAAACCTTAATAAGTATAGGTGAATATAAACCTATTGTTGAAATAACAACTAGTCCAGATAAATTAAAAGCTTATGCTATTATAAATCTTAACCCACAAGAATATAAACAGTTTGATAAAAATGAGCTGATCAAACTTATTATGGCTTTTGCAAATAATAAAAATATCATATTTGGTCTTAATCTTGAACGAATTAATAACCACCTTAAACCATTGGAGAAGTTTTGTATTGCAGATGGTGTACTACCTATAAATGGTGATGACGCTCTTATAAATTTATACGAGCTTCAAGAAGTTAAGCCTCAAATCTATAATGATGGAAAAGTAAATCATTATGAAATGAATTTAATAAATAAAGTTGATAAAGGGGATTGGGTAGGAGAAAGAATAGAACCCACTTCCGGTATACCCGGTAAAACAGTATTTGGAACACCTATTCCTGCACTACCTGGTAAACAGCTTAAACTAATATATGATAAAAAAACTATATCCGCCAATTTAAGTGAAGATGAAAAAAGAACCGTACTGACTTCTAGAAAAACTGGTGCTGTCATTTATGAAGATGGTATCCTCTCTGTCTGTAATTGTTTAGAAATCTCAGGAGATGTATCATTTGAAACAGGTAATATTGATTTTGATGGATTTGTAGAGGTAAAAAGTGGTATAGATGATAATTTTTCTGTTAGAGCAGATAATGATATTCAAATAATGGGGCAACTTGGGTTAGGTGCCATTGATACAATTGAAAGCAGAGATGGTAACATTTATATAAGAGGCGGTATTGCAGGAAAAAATAAAGCTCAGATCATTTGCAATGGTGACTTATATACTAAATTTGCATCCGACTGTACTATCATTTGCAATGGTACAGTTAATATAGGATATTATGCAATGAATGCTAATATAAAAGCAAAAGAAGTTATTCTAGAATCTTTAAATAGTAAAATTATAGGTGGAAGTATAGAAGCCGATATTAGAGTTGTTGTGGGCGAGTTAGGTAATCGAGCAGAAATACCAACATCTATTAAAGTTAATGGTTTTAGTAAAGCTACATACAAAGAAGAATACGATGAAATGAATACTACTATTGATACTATTAAGGATAAAATAAATTATATATCTCAATCTTTGTCTGTTTATAATACCAATTCCTTAGATGAAAAACAACAAAAAGCACTTATAGATTTAGAAATAACATATGAAAAACTTTTAAAACAACTAAAGCTATTTCAGCAAAAAAGAATAAAATATGTTTCTTATTTAAAGAGTAAAGGCGACGGCGAAATACGTGCTAATAAATGTGTTTACCCAAAGGTCAATATAACTATTAATAATCACAGCTATAAAAATAATAAACTCTATAAAGCGCCAATTACTTACTATCTTAAAGATAATGAATTAAAACACTCATAAAAGAGGTGACATATGACTGAAAACAATACTTCTAAGTTGACAACAGCAAATAATTATTCTTCTATATTAAAAGCAATAGATTTTTTTACTCAAAGATTTGATATAGATCAGATTATCGAGTATGCCTTTACCTTCTGCAAAGAAATTCTAAAGCCTGATACTATTATTCTTTGGACATTAAAAGAAAATAATTTTTCTGTATCTCACTCTAATATTGAAAATGCCCATTATAGTTTTCCTTATTGCAATAGATATGATGAAATTGTTTATTTTCATGCCGGTTTAATATATAAAGATAATCTTTCTAACTTGCTGCCCAAAGAAATACAAAACAAATATGATCCCGATTTTTGTATTCCTCTTATTATGGATAAAGGATTATATGGTATTATTGCATTAAATAGACATACAGAAAATCCATTTGATACTGAAGATGAACTTTTAGCATCCTCATTAATGAATTTATTTTCTATGTCTTTAACCAATTATATATTTTATAAAAACTTAGAAGAAACAAAAATAAAATTAAATGAAAAAGTTTTTAATTTATTTGCAATAAATCACTCTACAAAAGCTTTATTAAGTGAGCTTTCCTTAGACAATCTATATGACTTAGCAATTGGCGTTTTTTCCGAGTTAACCCAGAGTAGTTTTACAACTTTTTTTATAAAAGATTCAATAAGTGAAAACTATAAATTAATGAATTATAGAAATGTTGATTTATACAGTACATCCCTAGAATTAACCTTATTTGAAAATAAAAATTGTAGTTTTAATCTACCTATTGTTATAGATATGTCTATTGACCATTTAAAAGATAGATTTATCCAAACATTTTATAATGGTAATGAAATATTAACTAAAATTAATCCCTCTTATATTGTATTAATTAAAAAAAATAATGCATTAGTAGGGTTTGTTACATTAGGTGAAAAAGTAAATGGAGCTGATTATGATCCAAGTATTTTTGAATTAGTAGAGAGTTTAGCATCATCTACTTATATTGCAATAAACAATTCCTTATACTTTGAAGAAATAAAAAAACAAAAGAACCTTGTCAACAGTAAATTAAATGAATTAATTCGATTAAATAATTTAATGAAAAATATAAATACCGCTACATCTTTAGAAAGAACAATCTCCTTAGTGATGAATACACTAAATATTTCTTTTGATGTAGATATGGGCTTTTTTGCTCTATACGATTCACAATTACACCAATTCACCGTATCTTATAATCTTAATATTATGCCTAATAATTGTATTATAAAAGTGTCTCCTAAACTTATGCCTCTTTTAGAGGGCTATAAAGTTATTGAATACAATGTTGATTATCTAAGTGATTACTTAACCCCTGATTTGTTAGAATTACTTAACGAAAGTGCATCTGGCTTAGTCATGATTCCAATATATATTCAAAATACGGAAATTGAATTAATTGGTTTCTTTGCTATCCTTAAAAATAAAAATAGTGTCTTACTAACGGATGAAAATATTGTATCCTATAATGCAATTGCAACTCATATAGCGCCCGTTATCTACCAACTTAAAAATATTGATACTATAAAACAAAGCTACTTACCCAATTACCCTAAACAGTTTATAGACAAACTTGAGGCAGAAATGAGAGATGCTTTAGATTTTGAATTAGACTTATATATACTTCATATCTATTGCCATAAAAAATCAAGTCTATATCCAATGTCCATAACCAATACAATTTTAAACAAATATAAGAAAGTATACCCTATTGATTATAATACTATGTTTATTATTTCAAATGATAGATTAGAGTTAGAGGCTATAGTACCGTTAATAGTCGATGGCTATAACTATTACTATTATACTTTTAAAAAGGACTTTAATGACTTGAAATCATTTGAATCATTATTGTAATATGTTCACTGAACTTATTACTTTGTCTTTTATAACTTGTGCGGATTACCTTTCAAATTATATTTTCAAAAAAAATCTTCCTCTTATTTTTGAGGAAGATTTTTTTTGGCTCTTTGTCAATAGTTGGGGGGGATTGGTTTCAATTCCCCTCCATTCTTGGCTTTAGAGCTATTTTTGTATTCTATAATATAATAC
>NZ_SMAL01000016.1 GCF_004342165.1 Natranaerovirga pectinivora
ACGTTATTACGGAATCTACTCCGCTCCCACCTATTTTTACTGTATATTCTCCATATGGTCCTGTTGTTTTGTATTGGAAGCTAAATTCTCCATTGTTATTGCTTACTGTTTGATCAATGTAATCGAAATCACCATCCGGACATATTACTTTTACTGTAATAGCTTTATTCGCCTCTGCTCCCTTTCCAATTATATTGATTATACCCGTTTCATCTATACTTGATATAACCTCAATATCTGTGGCTATTGGAATCAATGGTTTACTATATTCAAAATAAACTGTTTTAATGGAATCAAATTCACTTCCTCCAATTTTGGCTGTATATTCTCCATATGATCCTGTTATTTTATATTGAAAAATGAAATTACCATTACTATTACTTATAGTTTGATCAATATAATCTATATTTCCCTCTGGATCAATGACTTGTACTGTTATCTCTTTATCTCCTCGTGCCCCACTACCAATAATAGAAACAACCCCTGTTTCATTATCAACCAATATATTTACTTGTATTTCTGTTGCAAAAACATATTGAATACAGAGTGTTGATAATATTAGTGTTAGAAAAAAACTTATTGTTTTTTTCACTTGTCCACTACCCCCTAGTTCATTAATACTTCTGATCATACTTTAATTGTATGTCATAGAAAACTTATTCATTTTCTATGACATACAAAACTGTAAATATTTATTGTAATATTTCTACATTTGATATTGGATTCATATTCTCCATACTGTCCCACATAAATGCCTTAAGAGTATGACCTTCTGTATTCTGAGGTAGTTTAAACCCAGCTTCTAAAACACTATTTTCCCCCGCTTTAGCATTCCATTGAATTCTCACAAAAGTAATCATTGTATTGTTTGAATCGTATAATCCTACTATTAAAGTTGCACTACTTTCTTCATTACTAATATTAGTTATATATGCTTTAACCACTATATCTGTAGCCGGTATTAAAGCATTAACTTCATTACCTAGATTATTTGTAAAATTGATATTATGAATTTCAAACTTACCTTGTGTTGGATCTACCGGATCTACTGGATCCACCGGATCTACTGGATCTACTGGATCTACTGGATCTACTGGATCCACCGGATCTACCGGATCTACTGGATCTACTGGATCTACTGGATCTACTGGATCTACTGGATCTACTGGATCTACTGGATCTACTATTTCATCTTCAATATATTTAATAGTGATTTCTTCAATTGTAATGCTAGAATTGCTTTCTGTACGTATTTGTATAAATGAATTCTCCGTTCCTACTTCTGATTCAACAACAAGTAATCCTATGCCAATTTTTCCAATTTCTTCTTCATAAACTTTTGATGATGCCCCGTGTATTGAATTCGCTTGACCTGTTGTATTATTGTCTACATACACTTGGAATTTTTGAGTAGATGTTCCACCTGTTGCTACAACTTTTATAATAATCTGATAGGGCTTACTTAAATCAAATGCACCACCTGGCGTGCTTGATGCTGTTGTGTTTGAACTTCCTAATGCACCTATAGTCATTCTAGCAGCACTTAAGGTTAAGAGCCCTCCATTTGCTGCAGGCGATCCACCTGTTTTAATATACATTGGCTTTGTTGGATCATTTGGTAATGGCATATAACCAGCTGAAAATAAATTATTAGTAGTAGCGCCATAGAACCCATCTTTAAATATTATAGAAGGATCAACTGGTAACTCTGGCTCATCATCGTCTGGATCTTCATCATTTGGGTCCTCATCATCAGGATCTCCATCATCTGATGGGTCTGGTGGGTTTACTGGCTCCGTAGGCTCTACAATTATCGGAGGCTCAAAACCATCAAGCACACCAACTCCAGCATACTGCAATACTAAATCCTTAGCATCTTCTGCTGAATGTAATACACTACTATAATCATAAGGAATAGTCATTTGAGTCGTTGATTCATATTCACTTACAGGACTATTTATAATCACATTACCGCTTACATGCCAGTATCCCGTACTAGGACTTCCATAAAACCAACCTAAAGGCCCTTTAATTTGGCCTGTAACAGGATCAACTGTTCCTGCACCAGCATTATCAAAGTAATTGTTTTCTACTCTTACTCTAGCACCAACTCTAGAATTAATAGCAGTATCCACTATATCTTTAAAATAATTATTAAACATATGCACTTCTGCATATCTGATTAAAGGCACCCTTGAATTAAGATTAAAGAAATAATTATGATGATATGTTATCTTATCAGGTTTTAAACTCTCATTATCTGTATGACCTACTAACATTGTTTTATTATGATTGTAGAATCTATTCCAAGATACTGTGATATACTCAGAATTTCTTTTAATATCCACCAACCCATCATAATAGTTTTTATCAACATCTAATTCACTATAGAAATCACAATGGTCAATCCATACATTCTTACTGTTTACAGTTATTTCTATGGCTGTAGATGACCCACCTCTAACATGATGCATTGATAAGTTTCTAATAATGATATTATTAGCTCTTGTTAGAGTCATCCCTATACCGTCGAATTCTCCTCTAGTCCCCACACCGATAATAGATAAATTCTCAAGGTCTTTTACATCAATTTTACTACTACCCGAGTTGTCGTGGGTAATTGTACCATCTATATAAATAATCATAGGTGGATCAACCCAAACTTCTCCAGTGCTTTTATCAATTGTACCTCTTTCTTGGTACTTTTTAGCATCGCTTTTAAATTTTAAAAGGGCTTCTAATTCTGCACCTGTAGACGCTGTAACAATTACAGGCTCCACACCATTAATCGCTACATGACCACCTGTTGTACCACCATTTAATGTTGCATAACCTACTAAAGCAAACATGTCATTTGGTAAATCTGGGTTTGTTGGGTCTACTGGGTCAGATGGATCTACTGGATCTACTGGGTCTACTGGATCTGCTGGGTCAGATGGATCTACTGGGTCTACTGGATCTGCTGGGTCAGATGGATCTGCTGGGTCAGATGGATCTACTGGGTCTACTGGATCTGCTGGGTCTACTGGATCTGCTGGGATAAATCCACTACCTTCACCACCAAATACTGCTCCTAAATCTACTCCATCTACACCAATACCTTTAAATTGGCTGTCATCAGCTAATTTTAAGAATGCTCCCATATTAATTGAGCCATCTGGATTTCTAAACAATTCATGAATATTATCCAACTGACTTTGAGCTGGTGGTGTTATACTTACAAATTCATTTGCACTTGGAGCTGGTATCTCTTTTCCTCTTGTCGCACTACTTCCATGCGCTACAGACATTTCATTTTCTACATGATAATATTTTTTAGAATTAAAAAAGATACTATGTGATGCCGTTCCTCTAAATTTATCACTTGCAACTTGGTTAATATCTGTTGTATAAGATAATAAATTAATAAAAATATTGTGTGATGAAGAACTTCTTGCTAAATCAAAATTACTTTTAGCTCCTGCTTTATGAGTACTATTATTAAAACTAGTACAGTTAATCAAGGTTATGGTTCCAGGATTACTATTATCCGTAAATCCGTGAGCTCTATTATTAAATGCCACGCTATTTACTATTAGATGGTCCATTGCCATACTCGAACCACCAAGTTTGAATCCATTTCCACCACTATTAGAACTAAAACGTCCATCCGTTGTCATACCATTATTGAATGCTACACTATTTCTTACAACTACAGAACCGATTGGGCCTGTATCTGTTTTCGTGAAAAAGTCCCATCCATCATCAACATTGTTATATGCTATACAACCATCAAATACATTGCCAGGACCTGTTGTTAATTTAGATGCAAAACCGTCTGCATCTCCATAATTATCTGGGTCTGCATTATTAAATGCTGTTGTATTTAATATTAGATTATAAGAAGGCCAATCTTCTATATTTGCTAATGTTGAGTTGCGTCGACCTAACTGAATCCCCGTATCTCTATTGGCATTCGCTATACATAAATCTATAATATTATAATTACCTGCAATAAATAGTCCATTATCTGCTGAACCATAGAATTCTACACCTTTTACGTACCAATAATTACCATTTATTTGAAGCCCTCTTGGATTGACACTTGGTGTGCTTGCATTATAAGCTTGTGATGAAAAATCTAAAACTGGTTTTTCACCATTATATGCAACAATTGATTTCATAGCATTTCTTTGACCATTATTGCCATGCTCAATGGTTATTTGGTAATCATATTCATATCTTCCACCACGCATAAAAATTGTCTCACCTGGAGCAACTTTTGTTAGTGCTTCCGTGAAAGGCATTGGATTATCAATTGTTCCTGGTGCACCTGCTACTCCATTAGGCGCAACAAAAATTGCTTTATCAGGATCAATATTAGGTACATCTGGAATCATTGGAATACTTGGCTCATCTGGTGTCGTCGGATCGTCAGGATTCGTTGGCTCATCTGGGTTTGTTGGGTCATCAGGATTCGTTGGCTCATCTGGGTTTGTTGGGTCATCAGGATTCGTTGGCTCATCTGGGTTTGTTGGGCCACCTTCTAATTCAACTAAACTTTGTACTATTATGTCGTCAATTGTTACAAATCCTTCGTTTTCTACTCTCAATCCAATAAAGGATTCCGTTGTACCTATGGAAGATTCTATAACCAATTGACCTAGCACCATATTTGATAGAGTACTATCAAATATTCTAGATGCTCCCTCATGAATGGAATTTGACATTCCCGTTGTATTGTTATCTACATATACTTGAAATTTCTTTCCTAAGTTACCTGAAATTCCTGATACATTTATTATAATTTTATATGGTTTGCTTAAATCAAATACTCCCCCTGGTGTAAATGATGAAGTTGTATTTTGTGTAGATAATGCTCCTATTGTCATTCTAGCATTGCCAATTGTTAACTTTCCATCATTTACTTGTGGATGTCCACCTGTTTTTAAATACATAGCTTTTGTTGAGTCATTTGGCAATGATTTATAAGCCGCTGTAAATAAACTATTGGAATCAGCACCCTCAAAATCATCCTCAAAAAACACTTTAAAATTAACTGGCTCGTCTGGATCTGTTGGCTCGTCTGGATCTGTTGGCTCGTCTGGATCTGTTGGCTCGTCTGGATCTGTTGGCTCGTCTGGATCTGTTGGCTCATCTGGATCTGTTGGCTCGTCTGGATTTGTTGGCTCATCTGGATCTGTTGGCTCGTCTGGATTTGTTGGCTCATCTGGATCTGTTGGCTCGTTTGGATCTGTTGGCTCGTCTGGATCTGTTGGCTCGTCTGGATTTGTTGGCTCATCTGGATCTGTTGGCTCGTTTGGATCTGTTGGCTCGTCTGGATCTGTTGGCTCGTTTGGATCTGTTGGCTCGTCTGGCACTTCAAATTCTACTAAACTTTCTATAATTACTTCTTCGATTTGAATCATTCCATCAGATTCACATCGCAGTTTAATAAAAGATGTGTTTGTGCCAATACTTGGTTCTATAATTATAGTTCCTGCATTTATATCACTAAGTTTTTGTTGCAATACTCTTGAAGCATTTCCATGTATTGAATTACCTTGAGATGTTGTATTGTTATCAATATAAACTTGAAAGTTTTTAGCTAGGTTACCACTTACACCAGCTACTTTTATAATAATTCTATATGGTTGGCTTAGATCAAAAACACCACCTGGTGTAGTGCTTGATGTGGTATCTGTACTATCTAAAGATCCTATAACAAATCTTCCACCACTGCTAGGGCCTATCTCTAAGAACCCTTGTTGACTAACATTTATTGTTCCACCTTTTCTAATATACATCGGCGTAGTTTCGTCATTGGGCAAAGATCTATAAGCGGCTGTTAATATATTTTCAGATGTTGCTCCCTCAAAATTTTCCCCAAAAATTTTTTTATTGATTGGATTATCATATGTACTTGCTTTAATAATACTTGGCAAATTCATTCCAACCATTGAAAATACAAGTACCATAGTAAATAAAAAATTAAATACTCTCGATTTCCTCATTCAATTCCCCTCCACAATCTCTCTTAATTTTTCTAGTCGTAACTAAGTAAACTTTCCTACCTTAAACGCCTACCCCCTTTTTAATATAACTATTATTACCATTACAATGCCCTCTCACAAAAATGCATTGTAATATTTGCAAAATTTTGATAACAGCTATATAATATTCAGATATTTTGTTGTGTAACATTACTAAATAATTATACTCTCTCACCTCATTATATGTCTATTGTTCATCATATATTAAATTATTTTTTGCTACAATGTATATTATTTTAAGCATATTGCACGTTGAAATAAAAATCACTTATATAAAATATACAATTATTATGTCGTTATTGACTATTTTGAATAATTAGTATTTAGTCAAAAAAAGGCGAATCTTGTAAACAGATTCACCTTTTTAAATAGTTTTAATGTATGTTTATTATTAATTCTATCCTCTTCTCGCCTTTTATTTCCTCATATACTATTACTGTTATTTTTCTAATAGCGGTATCTTCATCTACATAAAAATCAATCTCTACTATACTATTACCTATACCCTTGGTTATATCATGTAAATTATTTACATCCACCACTTTATAAAGTAAATCATTTATGAATATTTTAGCTCCATAATTATTTATCCACATTTTATAGGTTTTATTATGTATGTTTGTAACAGTTATTGATTCTCTTCCTTTATAATTTAACTTAGGCATATTATTAAAAATATCTTCTATACTATATTCCTTATTTTCATTAACAAAATTATAATAAATAGGTTCATCTAATATATATGGCAGTTCTATTACCAGAGTCCCTGATTTGTAAGAATACGTTCCTTGCAATATATTTAAATCTACAACGCCTAAATTTATATCAAAAGTTCCCTTCTGTTCATTAGCAAGCAAATCTGTCTTTAGTGTACCTTCTATAGCTATTTTTCCTAGTAGGTCATCATAAGTATTTACAAATCCTTCGTAATGAATTTCTATTTCTTCATTATTTAATAATGTTCTTATACCCTCTTTTAATACCTCATTACCATTAATATTTATTATTCCTTTTCCGTTTGTTGCTACAATTAATATTAAAAATAAGGTTATGAACAAACAACTGTTAATACACTTAAGCTTTACCATCCTATATACATCCACCTCTACTTCATAAATTAAATATTATTAAATGTAACTTTAATATTACAGAATTTTATTTCATCTCCATTGTTAAGCAAGTATTCCTTTTGGCTATCTAGTCTCATTCCATTTAGAAAGGTTCCATTTCGGGAGTTGATGTCTATAATATAATAACTATTGTTATTATAAATAATTTTTGCATGCAACCTGCTTATGGTGTCACTATCAATAACGTAATCAACTTGACCTTTTAACTTTCCTATTAAGAAAGGAAAAACATTAATATTAATTTCTTCAATGAAATTTCCTTTGCTATAAGATAAACTAGCTTTTCGATCATTCACTTCTTCATTTAGTAACATTGTTCCTTCTTCTTGAGGATTATTACTTAGCAACACTGTTCCTTCATCCTCATTCTTAACTTTTTCTACTATTGGAAGATGCATAGGTTCATCATTTATACTTGGTAAATTTTTATTATCATACATAGATTGCCTCTCCAAAGTAATACAAGAATAATTAATGGATGATGGAATAGGCACCTCTTTCTCAACTTGAACGATTTTTACTATTTTGTTTTTTGAATTAAATATTTTAGTAAGCATATATAAATCAATAACAATTAAAATCACAAAGAATGCTACTAAGTTAACCACATCCAACTCCTTTGTAACACTATCAACAAAGACTTTTCTTGAGACCGTTAAATACATTAATAAAAGCATTAGAACTTGAATAAAGACGGCTATAATTTTATATTTTGTGGAAAATTTAAGAATTTCT
The DNA here is from genome assembly GCF_004342165.1 of Natranaerovirga pectinivora. Classification (NCBI taxonomy): domain Bacteria; kingdom Bacillati; phylum Bacillota; class Clostridia; order Lachnospirales; family Natranaerovirgaceae; genus Natranaerovirga; species Natranaerovirga pectinivora. The sequence continues at coordinate 7,898 of NZ_SMAL01000016.1, forward strand.
TTGTCTTCCTTTACTCTTTCTCTTTTAATAGGCGCCCTACTAACTACTTTACTTTTTGCAATAGAACTCTCTGCTACTTTTTCCCTCAATTCTACCTTTTCCTCATTATTATCTCTTATTGTTATTTCCGATTTTTCATTTTTTTGATAGAGTATGTTTTTTAGATCTTTAAATGTAAAATCATCCTTTTTCGTTTTCTTATATAACCTATGTATTAGAAGAACTGCATCACTATCTTTTTCAGATGCATTGTTCATTAAGTATTCTATTAAATCCTTTAACTTGTCCATCATATTTTCTTCTATTTGAGCTTGAGGTAAATAACAAAAATAAGGTTCAAAACTAGAAATATTAATATATATATATTCTGGACAAATTAAATAATTGTTTTCATCAAGAAGATAGTTGCATCCATTTTCTACTGTGTCTATAATTCTTTCTAATAATTTTTTTATTTCCTTGGATGTTAATTCTCTTTTGGTTAGTATATCCCTTAAAGACTGTTTAGAAGTTATGTCATAATGCAACTTCACATCTTCATTATGACATACTAAATTAAACTCTAATAAATTGGTTATGGAATTATTTAATAACATTTTTAGTTGGTAATCTTCTTCTTGAAAGTTATTTATGTTCCCACTAAACAACATATAATTTTTATGTATGTCCCTATCAAAACTTAATTTGTATTGAGAGATAGCATTCATTTCATTCACCCCTTAAAATTGATTTTTAATCTGACTTAAGACATCATTATATTTTTCTACCAATCCATCAAATATTGTATAATTGTTTAATACATACTCTATTAAATTTACAGTTCTAATGAATTCTTGCTGATCTGGTAAAATAGCTTTTGAAGATACTTGTATATGTATTGTTTTGCCTCCGTTAAGTATTTGGGAAATAAAATTAAAAGGCGTTCTAAATTCTGCTATTGCGTCTACTTTTAGATATTTATTTAAGCCCTTGCTTTCAATTTCAGTGTATACTGTTATGTCTTTAGCTTGTACTTGAAATAACTTGTTTTTTATCTGATTATTAAAGTGACTTTTTAAATCCCCTCTTCGATGATTTAAATTTGTGTTTCGCCAGTATATAAAACGGTTATTTATATTTTCATAATTTATATTCATTGTATTCATATCCACATCTATGTACTTTAAAGACTGAGCACCTTTCATAGCTGTATTATTTGCAACACTTTGCAAATAAGTCATATCGTGCAAATAAAAAGTCATATAAATAAGCGTTATTATGGTTATTATGATTATTGGCATAATAAATGCTGCTTCGATAGTAAAACTTCCTTCTAATTTATCCCCTTGCATTTTTTCACCCTTTTAACTTTTATAGTAGATACATAATCATTGATGCTATAAACAAAAACGGAACGAAAGGAATTTTTGTTTTTCTACTTTTCCTTTTAATTATCAATAAATAACCGCTATAACACGCAGATATAATCAATCCATAAGAAAGAATTGCAAGGGTCATTTGCCAACCTACCAATATACCAATAGCCATAACCACTAACCCATCCCCTTGACCTATGGCATTCCTTGTTATAACCCCAAGAATCATCAAAGATACCCCTATTCCCCCGCCAACAAGGCTCTCTATTAATGTTACATTAGGATTTATCCATACCAACACAAACCCCATTATGATTGTTAACAAAAGATAATTCATTGGTACCTCTTTATTTTTTATATCTTTAATACTTACTATGAGCAAAAAGGTAATACATAATAGTGTCATAAGAAAAAAATGATTTATTCCATATAGAAAATACAAACGGTATATTAAACTTGATATTATTAAAATGGTTGTAACCATTCTTGGAATAGTCACTTTGTAATGTTGATCTAGTTCTATTTGGCATAGAATTACTAATGCATTTAATACAATTATTACTAGTAACAGGTATATATTCACAAGGCTTCCCTCATTCCCCTTCATTAGTTCGCACACGTCTTACATTCTCTAGGATTTACTAATTCTTCAAGCGGCAAGTAAGATATGGTTCTATTAATAGTAAAACAATTTTCATCCATATGATAAACACGACCACCATTTGTTACATATACAATATCTTCATCAGATACTTCATCTTCATCTGCACATACATTACAAGGATCTCGTTCTTTAACTTCTTTAAACGCTGTAACTATTATTTGTATATTTATGTATCTACATAATTCATTGGTATGGTATATGGTTTCTAATTCGTTTTCAATGGCACTTTTAGATACATATACCCTAAATACTTCTTCTAAATTATCATCCTCTATATTATTCTCGTAATTATAACCGGTCCACGCTCTTACTTTAACTCTTTGGATGAGATTAATATTATTTATAATCTTTATTGGTATTGGTAGTTCCAGTTTATACGTAACCACTAAATCTATGTGATCATTTTCTAACATAAATTGGGAATTAGAAAAATTCAAACCTTTAAATCCATTTACTACATAATAGTTTTTTAAACTATCATCATTGATATAACTTTTAAATATTGTCTTAGCACTCTGCATCCCAATAGTGTTAATTATATATTCAAAACCATCTTTTTTTCCATATGCTAAAACTTCATCTTTATGATTTAATATTATATTTATTCCTTGTCCAAGATTTGTTATATTGCTTATTAAATTACTTACTGTCCCCTTTATTTCACTCATTATTTGAGTAACTTGGGAACTATAATTATTAATAAGGCCAGACAAATCATCTGCACCATTTAATTCATTGATGCTTCCAGGTTCTTCTGCTGCTTCGCCTAAGTTCCATATGTTATGTATGTCATAAAATATATCAATCCCACTTTCGATAATGCCATATACATCTTCTTTTATATCTTCCGATTCTTTACTATATTTTTTATAAGCTTGTTGTTGTAGATCTTTTAATTCAACTTTATCATAAGCATATGCATAGGTTGCTAAATGGGTAGCTGTTTGGTCTAGGGCATGTTGTATATTTTCTTGTATATAGATAACCTTAATGAAATAACTAATAAATAGTATGGCAAATATAAATATTGGCAGTACCAGGGCCGCTTCCACAGTGAGGGAGCCTTTATTTAGTTTTTGTTTCATATTCAACATTCTCCCTTTTACATTAATCTTACCCTTTCATTGAAACCTTGTGCCCGCAACGTAGGGGAGGCATGTTACAAAGTTAATAGGATTGTGAATAATTCACTGTTATTGTATGTTTTTGACTTCCAAAATTCTTTATACCACTTGGCATAAAGGGCAAGTTAAAAAACAAATAATCCATTTCTACTATTACTTTTGCATCAAAGGAAAATATTTGTTGCCTTAATAAAAAATCGTCCCCTCGAATAGCATACATATTCATTTGAATACAATCCATAGTTCGCAAGAGTTTATCCCTCTCATTTACATTAAATAATAAAAACAATCTTAAGTAATCTTCATAAGAAAATTTTATATTTATTTTTCCTAATAATTCTTTCTCTCCATTTGTCGCAATGTTTTTTTTCACTGAATCTGTAATATTAATTCCTAATTTATTTTTAATTTCTTTGTTTAAGTCATCAATTACATCTTTTGCAAAACTTCCTGCTTTTTCTCCAACACTACTTATTTGTGTATTGATCATACCTTTTATATCTTCCATCGTTGATGTAATGGCACTTTCAATACTTTTTGCTATATGATTTTTAGATTGTTCTATCATCAAGTCTAATTCATTATATATATCATTTTTAAAGTTCAATAAATGGATGACACTATAATCTAATAAACCATTTTTATTCTCATTTATACTACTTATAATGTCTTTAACCAAATCACTGCCATTGTCATCATAAATAATTTCTAAATCAATATTGGGCATCTCCGTATTATTGACTAATGCCAAAATATGTGTATCTATAATCTCATCTACTTGTCTATCTATAAAGTCCTTCGCCTCTTCTCCCATTCTGTAGCCATCATCAAAAATACCAGCTATTGTGCTAGTTGCATATTCTTTTAATTCATCATCTAAGTAGGTACTAAATTCATCTACTAAGTCTATTGCTTTTTCTATTGTCTTATCCGTTGTTTGGTTTACAATTTCTGTAGCCTTATTGGTTACTAAGTCTAAGGCAAAACTTTTTATACCTCTTTCATCTAAAACCCAATCATTTCTTGTTTTGATGAATGCAACAGACTTTCCTTGAAGTAATAACATTAAATCAATATAAGATTCCGCATAACTCCAAGCACACATAATCAGAAATTGTGCAATATAAATTAAAAATCCTAATGGCGTCCAACCTATTATGGCTGTAGCCATATTTAAAGTCATCTGCCTTTTAACAGGGTCTGATAATACATGTATTAAATTTAATCCAAAACGCACACCAATAATTTTACTTGAAACGCTCTTTAAATTTAATACTTCATCTAAATTACCTTCAATAATATACTCAACTTCATAGTCTAAATAATGATTACTCATATCATAATTTTTTAAACTTAGGTTATCTGCATCTTCTAAATGATTTATTGCTGACTGAAAATTACCAACGATGTACTCATTCACAAGGAGGTCTTTAGGCATCTCCCTTATCTTACTACTTATTCCAGAGCTATACCCCTTTAACATGTCTAGCACCTGCGAAGTAAACTTAGTGTTTTTAAAGCTAATATTTTCATTGTTAATTTCTATCCCAGAGGCCACCCCTGATGGGAGTTTATCCACTTCAATTAATTTCATTTCATCAGCTGTTAAGTCAATAGCCTCTAAGATTTTATCTTTATTGGTAATGTTATCATTACTTCTTGGATCACTTGCTCTTGCCTCTTTGTCTATTTTATTAAAATTAAAATCACTGTAATCGAATTGAAGGTATCTATCACTGTCTTTGCCATATTCATTAAAATGTTCAATGTAATTTTTTAGTTCCCTTACATATTTAATATTGTTAATTTCTGATTCCCAGTTCTGAACTAGTGTATTTCTAGCAACTATTTCTTCTGCTCTAATATCTATTTCATTAAAAAATTCATCTGATTTATAAAAATTCAACTCTCGTATTTTATCTTGATTTAATAGGTTTAAATTATAATTTAATATTTCTTCCATTGCAGCTATATTATTAAATGTATTTAATGGCATACTGTTATTTTCTATTTGTAATTGGCTTTTTAACTCTTTTATATCTTTTTTCAGTGCATCATATGTTTCTTCAATTAGTTCATCTTTGTTATTGTCTAACTCTATTTCATAATCTATTATTTCTATTTGCAAATCAATTATATTATTATTTATACTTCCTATTTCTTGCAATGCTTCATCATTTATGTTCCGTATCCTGAAAAGAACATTGGTTATTTTATCAAGTTCTTCTATGACATTATCAGTACCCTTTTCAAAGATCTTTTCTTCTTCCAATATTCTTCTATCTATACGATCTATTTCATCATGATTTTTACTTATATCTGATTCCAAATCTTTAATATCTTCTTTATAATTTTCTACTATATCTTCTAACTCTCCTATTTGTTGCATGGTTACTTTATAATTCTCATCTTCCATCTCTAATTCATCTAAAACATCCCATAAATCATTTAGATTTTTTTCTTCCATACGTTTTTCTTCTTCTATGTTAGTAATCTCTTCTTCTTTACGAGATATTTCTCTTTGGAGATTTCCTATATCTCTTTTTAAATTATAATAGTTTGTTTTCCCTTGTAAGAGATTTTGAATTTCTGAATATAATCCTTCATTACCAATTTGATACAGTTCCCCTTTAAAGGATTCATTGATTTGAGGGTTGTTTGTTATAGTATCCCATGATATATAATTTGAATTAAGTTTTTTTACATAATAAGGCGCAATACTCACTTTGTTATTATAGAAATCTATTGAATTATGTATAAATTCTATGCCATCTATCAATTCCATTAATCTTATGTAAGTTTTCCCTACTTGTTCTACTTTGGTATCTAACTCCGCTTTATTTTGTATAACTTCTGCTGTTTTTGACGCCTTACTCACTAGATTAAGCTTGCCTAAAAATTCCTCAACAACAATACCTGGTCCTCTAAACTTCATATCTTCGAGTATTTGGTATTTGAATATTTCTGTATTCTTGTCTACTATACTTGTAAGATTATATATTTCTATGTCTTTTACATTCAGTCCATATAAGTCCAAGTAGTTCCCATTATTTATACTGTTGTTTATTAAAGAGAAGAAAACATTACTCTCTTTAAGATCTTTTTGGGGTTGAAATGAATGCTGTAAATAGTAATTTACCCTATCTGACATTAATGAAGTGTCTATCTCATTACTGCCGTATGTAGCATCTAAGGTTATAATGCCATATTCATCTAATAAATTAGAATCAAATTCTGCTAAAACAGAATGCATTGCCGAATTTAGACTTCTCTCTATATGAAGTCTTGCAATGTGAATTCTAGTTGTTTCTACTGTTGTAGCAACTATAGCCAACAACAACACGATTATTAAACTTAGGAAGACAGTAATAGACCCTTCTTGTTTACTATTCACAGCATATTCCCCTTTTTTACAATTTCTTTATTCGAAATCAATCTCAATATCACTTATTACTTCATTTGAATTACGTGTAATTGAATTAAATGCCCTTTGAAGAATATCTGTAATTTGAGTTCTAAATATGGCTACAAGCCCAATTAAAATAACTAAAATTAAAATAATCTCAACAATTCCTATCCCATCCTCTTCATACCAAAACCTCTTTATTAAATTCATTAAAATTCCTCCTTAATATATTAATCATCATCCATTAATACAAATGATGTATTTTTACATACTCATTGACATTAATGCAGGCACCATTATAATCACAATGACAATCAATAACATCATCATCATTGGTAGTAAAAGTTTGGTACTGGCTTGTTCTCCAAGGAGCTTTGCCACTTCTTTTCTCTTACCCCAAGCCTCTTCTCCTTGTTCATTTAACGCTTCTATAAGAGTGCTTGTCCCTTTTCTAATATTTTGAATGATTATAGAGCTGAACTTCATAAGTTCTGGCAACTTACATCTTCTTCCAAACCGTTCATAGGCTCTTAACTCAGATTGTCCACCTTGTATTTCTAAATACGCGACAATGGCCTCTTCATACAAATACCTATACGCCATCTCTTGCTTTTGATTTCTATAATCATTTATTAACTTTTCCCAGGCTTTTGATACTGTCATTCCAGCACTTATTAGTAAGGATAACTTGCTAATAAACTCTGGAAAATCCAATCTTATTTGCTGGTTGCGTTCCTCAACTTTTTTCTTTAAATCTTCTTCTTTTGCAAAATATATTACAACCGAGACAAATAAACCTACCATTAAAATTTTTAGAGCCATACTATCTTTTGGCTCAGCCCAAACTAATTGAACTTCCCCATCACCTATCTCCGAAGGCAATACAACCTCTGAATTCTCCAAACCTTCTTTATTCAATTCATCTAACATTCTATTTAGATTGCTTTCCAACAATTCTTTTTGGCTGATTACCCTAGGCCATACTTGTACTATTAAATTATGTTTTAATTGAATATCACCATAGACTAATGTTGGCAACAAACTTACATATATACCTTCTTCAGTAATATCCTTAAAATCAATCATTCCATTAGAATCTATTATTTCTGGATGGGATGATTCCCAATTAACTTTTATTTGCGTACCAGGAATTTCTTTTATGAGTTTTAAAGGATATTGGACATTGTTCAACGATTCATTTTCTCCCAATATATAGACCTTTAAGTATTCCAAACTATTTTCTAATAGTCTCAGAGCTTGTTCTGTTGTAAGACTTTTAGGCTCAACCATTACTTCTATTGATTCATTAAGTATTTCATTTTCAGTTTTTATGGTTAAGTCTAATTCATAAGATGTAGCACCTTGATTGTATCCAGGCCTTAACAAAGTATTTCCTTCAATTAAATATGTATTTTGATAATCACTATATCCAATCACTAACCCTAAAAAGCTAAAAGAAAATAATATAAGTATTATTAACGAAATTTTATCTGCCACATATAACCTTAATTTATAGGCCGATATTTTTTCCCCATATAACATTGCTAATTGTTGTTTGATTTTATAATCTCTCGTTGTAAGGTGCTTTATTTTAAAAACTTTATCCATTAGAAATAAACTAGTAGGCATTATTTGATACAATTTATATTCCTTTTTGTCAAGAACATCTATATCTTCTTTTTCATAATTTCTTGTAACAATAATTAATACAACGATACTTAGTAGCAAAGCCACACTTATCATTATTCCTATCATTTTCAGACCCCTTTAAACTTCTATTTCCATAATCTTTTTTGACAATACCCAGCTCAACAAATAAACCATTAAACAAATTGTCATTGTAATCATTCCACCCAAAGTATTGTACATAACATCTAAAAATCCTGGAGATGATACCCAAAGATAAAGTATGATTCCAAAGGGTATGAGACACATAATTTTTTGCTCAAATTTTTTACTTGAGATTACTATGTTAATTTCTCTTTTAATCTCTATTTTTTCTACAATAACTCTTGATGTATTTCTAATGACTTTTATAATATCACCACCTGTTTTTTTACAAGTGATAAAAACATCTGCAAAGTTTTCTATATCCTCTACTCCTGACCGATTAGCAAAATCATATAATAAATTCTCTACAGGAATGTTAACATCAATTTGTCTAACAATGTATTCTAGTTCTTTTAAAATGGGTGTGTTCTGATTAATATAGATCAAAGATAAATCTCTATAAGCTTCTTTAAAGGACATTTCAACTGAGTATCCCGCATTTAATGCAGATGATATTGCATAAATAGCATCTTTAAATTGAGTATTAAGTTCATTTTTTTGTTTGCTTAATAACTCTTTTTTTCTTTCCTTTACTATATAATAACTTAAGGGAGTAAATATAAAGCCTAAAATAATACGGTTGTAAAATAATATGCCAATCATAATAATCCCAATAATGCTTATAGAATAATAAAAGAAGTACTCCTTTATTGACATAGAATACCTATTATAATTTGTTTTTCTTTCTATTTTAGTCACTTCTACACCTCACTTAAAAGGTCATTGCCTCCTAAACTACATTTGCATTAAGCATTATAAATTCATATTTAATCCTGCCATTTGAAGTTTTTGTTTATTTACCATTTCTTTATCTGTTCTTTCCAAAACACCCTCTATTTTGCCTTCAGGTGTTTCTTTGATTTCTCTGAACTTATATAAGGCATTAATTTTTATTTCGTTATTTTCATAATGAAGTACTTCTACTATTTCAAGTACCCTTCTTGATTTATCTCTAATTCTTCCTAAATAAACGATAATATCTATGGCAGATGCGATCTGTTGCCTAATGGCTTCTAGTGGAATAACGGCTCCTGTTAAAACCATAGTTTCCAATCTCGTCAGCATATCTTTTGTTGAATTGGCATGACCTGTTGATATAGAACCATCGTGTCCTGTATTCATGGCTTGTAGCATATCCAAAGCTTCTGCCCCTCTAACTTCTCCAACTACAATTCTATCTGGCCTCATACGTAGAGATGATTTTATTAAATCTCTTATAGTAATGGCATTTTTCCCTTCTATATTTGCATTTCTTGTTTCTAACTTTATTAAATTCTCAACGGATTTTATTTGCAACTCTGCAGAATCTTCAATAGTTATAATACGTTCATCTTCAGGTATATAATTAGACAATACATTTAGAAAAGTTGTTTTACCTGATCCTGTTCCACCACAAATAAATATATTGTATTTGGCTTTTACTAGGCATTCTAAAAACTTTGCAGCATCATTTGTTATAGCATTCCATTCTATTAGCTGTTCCATGGTAATTGGTTTTTCGGGGAATTTTCTGATTGTTAGAATTGGTCCATTTAGCGCTACAGGAGGTAATACGACATTGATTCTAGATCCATCTTGTAATCTTGCATCTACAATTGGAGAGGCTTCATTAACAACACGATTAACTTTTGATACAATTTGTTGAATGACATCTTCTAGCTTTTCCTTACTTTCGAAAACTTTGTTCCATTTTGTTATGTATCCATTCTTCTCAATAAAAATACACTGTGGTCCATTGATCATTATTTCAGTTATTGTAGGGTCTTCTATTAATTCTTGAATAATATCTAATCTTCTAATTGCGTTAAATAAATTTTTACTAATGATTTCTCTTTGGTTTAAACTTAAAAATTTTTCTTTGCATTTTTCAATAATAATGCTGTCTATAATGGTTTGTATCTCACCATCATCCATATCTTTGGTTAAATCAATTCTGTCTAGTACCTGTTCTTTTAATTCATTTAAAACATCAGCATCCATACTATCAACCAACCTGTAATTTTTTTATTATTTTATTTACTACTTGTCCATACTCAGAATCATAATGAATATGCCTTTCATTTATCTCTTCTTCATAGGGCAAAGTAAAATCTATATTATCTTCTACAAATATTTTGTTACATGAAGTCTGATGGTTCAAAACAATGGTAGTATTTATAAACAAATCATCTCTCTGCAGCAGCATTATAGACTCCATCCAACTATTAAACTTCTGGCTAGAGGCATTATCAGGTAAGGATATAAGTATTTTTTCATCACACAAACTTATTAAATCTAAGGTATATGAATAAATAGAATTACCAAAATTTATAACAACCACATCATAGTCAGACTCCTTTTTAAGTATCTCTATAAGCAATTGCCATTCCTCTAATTTTGTATCTAATAAGTCTACATAACATCTAACAGGAAATATATAATCGAATCCATTTATCTTCTCCACTATATTTTTTATGTTTAATAAAACATTGGGGGTTTTCTGCCTAATATAGTAAAGTAAATCAGACAGGGTATATTCACTGCTTTTTAAATTAGAATTTATTACGCTGTTTAATTCTTCAAGATTAATACACAATACTTTTTTGTTTTCACTTAATAATCCACAAATCCCAAAGGATAATGTGGTTTTTCCACTTCTTCCTATAGGTGAGTAAACGCCTACTATTTTAGTTGTATTATTATTGTTAATTACTGTATCTTCACTAACCTCAGAGTATAAACTCATCACCTTAGTTAATATTTTATTCACACCTTGATATTTATAAATAACTGGCAGTTCTTTTACCCAATTAGGTTTATTCCCTTCAGAAAAAATAATTACCAATTTAACATTTTCATAACTTATATCAGAATCATACATTTCAGGAGTTAAGAGTAATACATCAATATTATTTTCTATGATATGCTTAGATAATATACTCTTATCTGAAAATCCTCTCGAATTAAAGGGTTGCTCTTTTTGAGTATTTATGTATTTTATTAACTTCGTGTTGAACAAAGTATCTTTATCACCTAAAACTAAATTGTATATTTTCAAATATCTTCACTCCATTTCACATAAGTGTTATTATTTTAATTAGCACGCCCATGGTTATGGCATAGGAAAAATGCATCACTGGTTCAAGTCCATCTCTTTTTTTATCATAATAGACACCAAGCCTTTTGGTTATAAAAACAGAAGTTATATACGTCATAAAATACTTGAGTCTATTTAATAATAACCTTCTTCTAATTAGAATAACAAATGCTAATATTCCACCAAACACAAAAGAATACAACATAACATATAAGACAAATTCAAATCCCATTAACGCACCAATTGTAGCAAATAATTTTACATCCCCAGCCCCTAACATATTAAGGGCAAATAAAACAAATAGAAAAGTAATAGGAAGAATAAATCCTAAGAATGAGTCTGTAAACCCCTTCAATCCATTTTGAACAGAATTGAGGAAAAATCCAAACAAACTTCCTATGAATAAAATTTTATTATTGATCTTATATGATTTTTTATCTGTAATAACAGAAATAATTAATATTATGATCAAATTTATATAGGCAATAGTCAATGCTTTACCTCCTCTTGCAGTAAATCACTGTTAATTTAATGTTGTTGTGTTAAAAATCAATTAATATTATTCAACATTGATTTGTGTTGGTTAATTATTAAAATAATTTATTAATTTATATTATATGTTGTTTTCATACAAAAGTCCACATTTTATTCCATTATTGTGCATATTATATTATTTATTTTTATTTTTGTATATTTATTACGCTATTATTTGTGTAAATTTTACAATACTCATTTTATTTAACTCTCTACATCTCATAGTAAATAAAAAAAAAGCATAGAAATATTGGACTTTATTATATGTCCGCATTTCCTATACTTTTATTATTTGAATAAATTATGATAAATAACAAGTAAATATAATAAAACAAAACCAGGCAATCCTAAAACACCTATTGTTAAGGCATTTCCAACGTTTAGACCTAATTCAACGTTCACTCTTAGGGATTCGAGTAGTTCATTCATTAAGTATATACCAACTAGACCTACAACACTTTTTAGAAAAAAGTTTACAACTAAATGTGTTTTTTTGACCACTATAGAAATTCCCATTATTAATAAACAACCTATAATTATAATTAGTAAAACTTGGCTATCTGTTAACATTCTACTCCCAACTTTTTAATACAAGTCTTATTTAATTATATACTTACTTGTACAAAGTTATGAATAAAATTTTTAAAGAACTACAAGGAAAAGCGGTTCTATAATAAATGTTGGGGTGTAAAAACCTCAACATTATTTTTTTGTAAAAAAATAATGCACTTATCCTCAATTCCCTTTAACATGTTAAT
>NZ_SMAL01000017.1 GCF_004342165.1 Natranaerovirga pectinivora
ATTAACATGTTAAAGGGAATTGAGGATAAGTGCATTATTTTTTTACAAAAAAATAATGTTGAGGTTTTTACACCCCAACATTTATTATAGAACCACATTATAAAAAGGAACTTGTAAGTAGATTGCTCTATCTTACAAGTTCCTTTTTACATCTTTTTACACTTTTTTTAAGAAATTGACTTTTTTTCTACTTTTGTCCTACTATCACTAGCATCCAATTCATTATTAAGTTCAATATAATTTAATAGCTGTGTTAATGTAAAGCTTCTTCCTGTATCTGTAATAAGTTTCGATATGGAGCCAGTGCTATCCTTTTCGATTTTCACAACATTTACTTTAGTCATTTTATCACACCTTATTTAAAAAATTGGTAACTGATCTAAATTATTACTTGTATCTGCGTCAGCATTAGATCTTAAAAACATTTTCCCACTTTTAGATTTACTAACATTGACGCCATTTATTTTATTTTCAGCAACTAGGGTTATAGCTTCTTCAACAGTATAAACTTGTCCATCATCTAACAAAACCTGAGTAATATCACCATCTGAGTTTTTTCTAACCTTTTGTACTTTTAATTTTCCGTCCATAGTAACCTCCTAATGATTCTATTCATATTATTAACTTCTCTACTAGTATTTATTCACTATATTTGTATAATTATTGTAATAATAAAAAATCAAGTCATTTCTGACTTGATTTATGTTTTATATTCTATATGTATTTAAGTCTTCTTTAAAGCTTTCAGTTATTTTTTTAAACTCAGCCACATTAGTAGATAGTTTCTTTATTTGCTCTGCATAGTTTGTAACATTGGCACTTACCTCTTCTGAAGAAGCTGAATTTTCTTCTGCGATAGCTGCTAGTGATTCTATATTCTCAAACACCTTAGATATTGAATTAGATTCTGTTTCTAATTTCCTTGCTGTTTCAAAAAGTTTATCTGAAACAACTTTTATTCTCGTATTTGCATCACTTGATGTTTCTACTGCATTAGATAGATTTGTATTCTCTTGTGAAAGAACTGAATATTGCTTATCTATATCTTCTACCATAACAGCAATATCCTTTACAAAGCCGCCTAAATAAGTATTAATGTTTTCCACTGCTTCATTAGTTTCTTCAGATAATTTTCGTACTTCTTCTGCAACAACAGCAAATCCCCTACCTGCTTCTCCTGCTCTAGCAGCTTCAATAGACGCATTAAGTGCTAATAGATTTGTTTGTTGTGATATTGATGAAACAATACCAACAATATCAGTAATATTTTCTGCATTTGATCTTAGACTTAGTCCACTTTCTTTTACTTCTCTAAATTTATCTAACACATTATTTACTTTTTTCGCAGTGAACTCTACATTTTTAAAACTATCTTCAATTTTGTTTACCGCTTCCTCTAATTCAGTTTTATTGTCTTGTTCTTCACTTGCAATTTTCTTTACTTCTTGAATATTGTTATTTAGGACATATACTGAACTTTCAGTATCCTCTGCTTGGCTAAGTGCTGCCGTAGCTAACTGCTCAACAATATCCGATATTTCATCTGATGTATTATTCATCGTAAAAGCAATATTGGATATTCTATCACTAAAGGTATTCATTTCATCAACTATACCTTTAAAACCAACAAAGTCTTTTTTAATGATATCTTTATAATTATTTATTTCATTAAATATATTTTCAAACTGATCTTTAGTTTGTAGATTTATAAGCTCAGTGTAATTGTGATCCTTTATATCTTCCAACTCTTTTATAATTGATTTTAATGGTTTACTTATTAATCGTGAAGAAATAAAAGTAAAAACAAAAGTCAATATGCCAATAGAGCCAATCAACACATTTGTATCCTTTATAACAGAGCTTAAACCAAAGCTTCCTAATAATGTCAACCCTGTAGACAAAATTGCCACTTTCACATTATAATCTTTTATAAAACCAAAAGATAAAATTTTATTAAGTACAAATTTCTTATTAAAACTTATTTGATTCTCAAATGTAAGTTTTACTTTTAGTATCTCATTAGTTTTTTCTATTTCTTGAATGATTAAATTTTCACCAAAATGTTCAGCAGCTCCCTTTAATAACCCAGTAAAATATCCAAACATTCCACGCTTAGACCTGTAGGTAAAATGTGCTTCCTTTGAAGAAATCGGTTCAATATCTAATACGGGTGGTTTTGCTCCAGGAATTCTTTGCATTACAATTTTATGTACATCATTCATAGATCTTAAAAAATGATACAAATTTTGATGCCTAAAAAAAGCTGGATAGTCATTTTGAAAAGTTTTCACATTATCTTTACCTATTGTTTCCCATAAATCAAATAATTTTAAGTTTTTTTCTTTTGCAATATAACCTATAATATTATTAACAATATCATCATTTACCTCTTCTAATGGACTAAATGTTTTATCTGTCGCCACATTTGAATGTCTAAGTGCATTGTCAACAATATCGTTGCCATATAGATTTCTACAAGTTTTGAGCCAAGTTGATACAACCGTTCCTTTCATCTATTCACCTCTTATATTTCTATGTTATTTTGAAGTTACTTTTCAAGAATACAAATACTTTAAATGCTAAACATAATAGCAAGCACTTGCACACCATAACTTTGGAAAAATTTTTATTAATTAATATTAGTAGTATAAGACATTATATTACCTCTATATTATATCAAAGTAATATAAAAGATTAAAGATATTTTTTCTTTTTTTCGACATGTTTTTATTTAACAATTATTATCTTGTAATAAGAAGCCTTTTCTTTCCATGTTTTCACAATCTATTGTTATTCAAATAATTTTATATTAAACTATTAACAAAGGAGGTTTTTTATGGAAAATATAAATGATTACTTTACCCTAAATAATGGCGTAAATATACCAAAATTAGGATTAGGAACATTCCAATCCATAGAATCTATTGGAAAAATAGCTGTTAAAGAAGCTCTTAACTTTGGTTATCGGCATATAGATACAGCAAAAGCATATGACAATGAAGCTACTATAGGGGAAGCAATACGGGAAAGCAATGTGCCAAGAGAGGAAATATTTATTGTAAGTAAAGTAAGAAATAATGATCAAGGCTATGATACAACTTTAAAAGCTTTTGATGAAACTTTAGATAAACTGGGTTTTGATTATCTAGATCTTTATTTAATACATTGGCCAAAAAGAAAATCTAAAGAAACCTGGAGAGCATTAGAAGAAATCTATAACACAGGTAAAGTTAGAGCTATAGGTTTAAGCAACTTTAAAACTCATCATATTGAAGACATTATGTCTATTGCTAAAATAACGCCCATGATTAATCAAGTTGAATACCACCTAAAACTTCAACAAGATGACTTACAAGAATTTTGTAAAAATCATAAAATTCAATTAGAGGCATATGCCCCTTTAATGCGTGGTGAAATATTAAACATCCCATTACTACAGGAATTAGCCAATAAATATAATAAAACAGTGGCTCAAATTGCATTACGTTTTATTCTACAAAAAGAAATCGTTGCTATTCCAAAATCTGTAAAACCTCATAGAATTGAGGAAAATGCTCATCTATTTGATTTCTCTATTGCAAGAGAAGATATGGATAAGTTAATCACTTTAAATGAAAACAAACGCTTTTATTCTGATCCTGATGTAAAGTACCATTCAGAATAATATTTTTCGATAGAAGTATGGGATAAACCCTTTCAACTAAGGAATGATTGAGGGTTTCCCATTAGAATATATTAAGAGAGTATCGACTTTGTCGATACTCTCAAATATTGGATGAGTTCATCCATGTTTTTACTATGCTTGAAGTCTATGCATATTGTAGAACTCTCCTTGACTATTCATTAATTCTTCATATGTACCAATTTCTATGCATTGTCCTTTTTTCATTACAACGATTCTGTCAGCATCTCTAATAGTAGAAAGCCTATGTGCAACGATAAAAGTTGTTCTGTCTTTTATCAATTCTTCCATTGCTTTTTGTACGTGAAATTCAGAAATTGTATCTAAGGCAGAGGTGGCTTCATCTAGGACAATAATTTTAGGGTTTCTTATCATTGCTCTTGCTATTGCTATTCTTTGTTTTTGTCCTCCAGATAATGTACTACCTTGTTCTCCTACAATAGTTTCTAATCCATTTGGTAACTCCCTAATAAAATTCTTAAGGTTGGATAATTCAATGACTTTATTTAATTCTTCTTCTGTTATATTAGGCAATCCATACATTATATTATCACGAATGGTTCCAGAAAAAAGTATATTATTTTGTGGGACTACTGATAAAAATTTTCTATAAGAGCGTAAATCTATTTCACTCATATCCATACCGTCTAATAATACTTTTCCTTTTGAAGGTTGATTAAATCCAACAATAAGATTTAATATGGTAGATTTTCCTGCTCCCGATTCCCCTACAAAAGCAATACATTCTCCTGCCTTTACTTCTAAATTAAAATTACTAACTACCGGTTCTTGGTTTAATAAATAATGAAAATCTACATTGTCAAAAATAAAATTACCATTTACTTCTTTCACTCTTTTTTTACCTTGATTTTTTTCAATGTCATCTACTAACAGTATTTCTGTTACAGAATCAATGGATTCAAATCCTTTTGCTATATTAGGATAGATATTAGTAATATTCGCTATTTGATTGACAATCGTAGTAAAGTACGTTTGGTATAATACAATATCACCAATAGGAATACTGCCGTTATAAGCTAGGTAAGTGGTAAACATTAAACAAACAACTGAGAAAATTTGAAAACTAACCCAACTACAGGCACCAAAATATGCTGTAATCATATCTAATTTGAAGCCTTTTTTTTCTACTTTCTCTAATTGGTTATCTATCTTACTAATTTCAACAGCTTCTAATGCATGGGCTCTTGTTATAGGAATCATTTGGACCATTTCTGATACTTTTGCTGACATATCTTCTATCTCTTTTCTAAACTCACTATTGGATGCCTTAATATTTTTCTTAAATGCAGTCATTAGAAAAACAGATAAAGGAATTAGAAATAAAAAGAAGGTAGTAACGGTTAAACTTCTAAAACTGATGATTATAATAAATATAACTATGTTGATTAAAGCGGGAATTAATGAACTAATAATATTCCTAGATAAAAATTCTATTGCCTCAACATCTCTTAATACTTTAGATTGTAATTTACCTGATTTTAATTCTTTATGATAACCAATAGACAATTGTTGTAGTTTTCTAACCAGACTACTCCTTAAGCTCATTTCAACTTGCCTTACACATAAACTTAAATGCTTCATATATAAGGCATTAAAAGGTATGTTTTGTATTAGTAAAATAATCACTATGGTAAAATTTAATGCTAATTTTCCAAAGTCTGAGTCATTAGGACTACTTACCATAGTAATAATATTTGCTGTCACAATTGGCAAAACCCAAGTTGGAGAATGCTTAACGATATAAAAACAAATTGCTAAAATAATTTTAGAAAAATTACCTTTATATAAGGATATTAAACTTTTAAATCTATTTTTATTGTTTAATGACTTATTTACAAAAAGGTCTTCAAAATACTGCTTCCTTTGCTCATCACGATTCATAGACTATCTCCTTTGCAGCAAATCTTTTTTAATAATATCTATTATATTTGAAACCATTATATCACAATTTTTTACAATTATAAATTCGATATTTCTTTTAATTTGTTAAACTGTGTCATATACAACTCATAGTAGTATTCTTTTTTATCTAATAATTCACTATGAGTTCCCTTTTCAATTATTTGACCATCATTAATGACCACAATTAAGTCTGCTTTTTGTATGGTACTTAATCTATGTGCAATAACAAAGCTTGTTCGGCCTTGCATTAATTTCATCATAGCTTCTTGAATATGAATCTCTGTTCTCGTATCCACACTACTAGTTGCTTCATCTAAAATAAGTATGGATGGATCTGACAAAATAACCCTTGCAATAGCAAGTAACTGTCTTTGACCTTGACTTAACCCTCCTCCATCTTCACCTAGTACTGTATCATACCCATCTGATAACCTAACAATAAATTGATGCGCATTGGCTAGTTTTGCAGCTTCTTCTACCTCCTCATCTGTTGCATCTAATTTTCCGTATCTAATATTTTCTTTTACAGATTCAGAGAATAAATATGTATCCTGTAGCACTATGCCTAATGAAGACCTTAAACTTCTTCTTTTAACGTCATTTATATTATAATCATCGATTTTTATTGTACCTGAATCAACATCATAGAATCTTGTAAGTAAATTAATAATGGTTGTTTTGCCTGCGCCAGTAGGACCCACCAATGCAATCATTTGTCCTGGCTCTACTTTCAAATCAACACCCTTTAAAATAGGCACACCTTTATTATATGAAAAATCCACATTACAAATATCTACTTTTCCTTTTATATTTTCTAATGGCAGTGCATTTTTAATGTCTAGTGGCTCTTCTTCCTCATCAATGACTTCAAAAACTCTTTCTGCTCCTGCAACTGCAGACAATACCATGTTAAACTCATTTGCAAGCTCGTTCACTGGTCTAGTAAATTGTTTAATATAATTAATAAAGGTTAAAATAAGTCCTACTGAAATAACATCTCTTGCAGCCAAATACCCTCCTGCACCAGCTACAATAGCAAAGCTAATATTATTTAATACATTAAGAAGTGGAAAGATTAACCCTGTATAAATCTGGGCTCTTATAGATGCATATCTAAATTTTTCATTATACACATCAAATTCCTTTAATATATGTTCTTCTCTTGCAAAAGTTTTTATTACCTTTTGCCCTGAGATACTTTCTTCAATTAATCCATTTAATTCACCTAAGCTTTTTTGTTGTTCTTTAAAAAACTTGCGTGTTCTCTTTGTTATCTGATTAGAAGAAATGATCATTAATGGGATAATGATTAAACTTATCAATGTAAGTATAGGGCTAAGCAATAACATTGCAATTATAGTTCCTACTAAAATAATAACACTTGAGAATACTTGTGTTGTACTGTTGCTTAGAGTACTACTTACGTTCTCTACATCATTGGTTAATCGACTCATTAATTCTCCATGAGGTCTACTGTCAAAATATTTAAGCGGCAATTTTTGTATTTTTCCAAATAGATCTTTTCTCATTCTAGTAACCGTTTGTTGAGATACTTCTATCATAAGTTTATTTTGCAACCAAGTAAAAAATGATGCCAAAAGATAGACTACAATCATTAATAATGATATTAATGTTAATCCCTTAAAATCCATAGGTATTATATACTCATCTACAGCTAGACCAAGTAAATAAGGACCAATAATGGTAAATAAAGAACTAAATACAATCATTATCAAAACACCTAGTAGTTTGAATTTATAATACATCATATATGTGCCTATTCTTTTTACTGTCCCCCATGTATCTTTTGCTTTTTGGGGTGCACCTAACATTCTATTCCCCATACCACCAGGTCTCATAGAGACGCCACCTTGCTTTTGGGTGTTATTACCCTCTTTATTACTCATTTTATGCCTCCTTCCCCATTTGTGATATATAAATATCCTTATAGATTTCACTTGTTTTTAATAATTCTTCGTGAGTACCTTGTGCTACAATTTCACCTTTATCTAATACAATAATTTTATCCGCATCAAGAACTGTGCTAATTCTTTGGGCAATAACAAAAGTTGTGCATTTGTTTTCTTTTCTCCTTAACGCTTCTTGAATCTTAGCTTCTGTTGCCATATCAACAGCACTAGTACTGTCATCCAATATAAGAATTTTAGGCTTTTTAACCAATGCTCTTGCTATAGAGATTCTTTGTTTTTGTCCTCCTGAAACATTAACCCCTCTTTGTCCTAGTATGGTTTCATATCCTTTAGTGAAATTTGATATAAATTCATCTGCTTGAGCAGATTGAGATGCTGTAATAATTTCATTATCATTTGCATTTTCATCTCCCCATAAAAGGTTTTCTTTAATGGTTCCAGAAAACAAAATGGATTCTTGAAGTACCATGCCAATCTGGTTTCTCAATGATTTTAATTTAAAACTTTTAATATCTTTGCCATCAATGAGTATCTTCCCTTCAGTTACATCATATAGCCTTGAAATTAAGTTCACTAATGTGCTTTTACCTGATCCTGTAGCTCCTAAAATAGCAACTGTTTCTCCACCATTAACAGAAAATGAAATGTCCTTAAGAATAGGTTCTTTATTCTCTTTAGAATACTTAAAAGTAACATTTTCAAACGCTACCATCCCTTTTTTAATAGCAGAGTCACTTGCATTTGGATTATCATGAATATCCACTTCTGTATCTAAAACTTCATTAATTCTTAGAACTGATGCCTTTGCTCTTGAAATCATTATTAGGCCAAATGCAACTCTCATTAATGCCATTAGAATACGAGTAAGATAATTAATATATGCTATAATTTGACCATCTGTCATTGTACCTTTGCTATATTCAATACCACCAATCCATAATACAGCTACGATACTTAAATTTAGTATCAACATCATTGCAGGCATTAATAATGCAACTATTTTTAAGCCTTTTACAGATGAATTCATTAAGCCCTCATTAGCCTCTTTAAATCTATTCTTTTCTAAATCTGCTCTTACAAAAGCTTTTACAACTCTTGCTCCTACTAAGTTCTCCCTCATAACCCCATTCACTTTGTCTAATTTTTGTTGTACTACTGAAAAAATAGGGAATCCTTTTTTAATTACCCATATAAAAGCCACAACTAAAGCAGGGATGGCTACTACAAAAATAATGGAAACACGGAGATTTAGTAAAGAAGCCATTAAGACGCCACCAATGCTTAATAAAACGGCTCTAAACATCATACGCATAGTGATTCTTACCATGTTTTGAACTTGTGTTACATCACTTGTTAATCTTGTAATTAAAGAAGATGTTTTAAATTTATCAATATTAGAAAAAGAAAACGACTGAACCTTTTTAAACAAGTCTCGTCTTAAATCCACAGAAAAACTCTGACTAGCATATGAGGATAAAACCGTAGAGCCAAATCCTCCTATCATACCCAAAACAGCCAAACCAATCATTATTAAACTTCTATGTAAAATATAATTAAAATCTTGATTAACAACACCTATATCTACTATGTCAGCAATGATCGCTGGTTGAATTAAATCTGCATATAACTCAACTAACATCAGTAGTATGGAAAAAATAAAGAAAATCCAATATGGCTTTATATATTTAAGTAAATTTTTCAATTTTTATACCTCCATTGTATTAACTTAAGTTCATATACACTATTATTTCTTCTCTAGGTTAGCTTTAATTCTTAATAAAAAGTCCTTATACTGTTTTTTTTCTGTCTCGGTAAAATTACCATAACACTTTTCTTCTATCTTCATAAGAGCCTCTTCTACTTCTTTTTGAATTTTCTTACCTTTTTCCGTTAAATAAACTCTTGATACCCTTTTGTCATCAACATCTGTTTTACGAGTAATCAATCCTGATTTTTCCATTCTTCCAAGAACTACAGTAATAGACGAAGGTTTTATCATAACACCATTACATAATTCTTTTTGTGTCTGACCATCTTTCTCCCATAATAAGAATAAAATGGAATGTTGACCAGGATGCATACCTAACTCAGTTAACATCGTATGAAGTTTAATATGACGCAATTTAAATACTTTAGTTAATAAATAATTTAATGATTCCTCTCTATTGTAGCTCATAACTCACGATCCTTTGATTTTATTTAGATATCTAACTATATTCTACTTATAAAAAAATCCACTGTCAATATGTTCTTATAATAACAGTATTTCTGTTAGAGAATACTTGATTATATTAAAGAATCATTAGAATTGGGTTAAAATATATTTAATCATATTGTTAACTTTCTTTTGTAATGATACAATTTAGAAAAATGAAAAAAGGAGTATAAAAATGAGATTAATATTAAAACTTACATTTGCTAATATTATAAAAAATAAGTTGCGTACATTTATGATTGTTCTATCCATTTTACTATCTACAGCTCTTATTTACTCTGTAATGAGCATAAGTGACTCTGTAGAGGATATTTTTAAAAAACAACTTACTCAAAGTGTTGGCCAATCAGAGATTATTGTAACCGGAACGACTCAGTCCAGATTTTTCTATGAAGACTTTAATAATCTCCACTATTTTGAATATGCAAGAGGTGTTGTTCAAACTTTTGGATATGCAGAAAACTTAGAAGATGAACAAATAAGGGCCATATTGTATGGATTTGATTTAGAGGATTTTAAGCTATTATATAAAGTTAACACTTTTAATGGTAATAGCGATCAAGTTTTCAGAGATAATAATGTTATTTTAGGCGAATGGACTGCTGACAAATACAATCTATCTATTGGAGAT
This sequence comes from Natranaerovirga pectinivora, assembly GCF_004342165.1. Classification (NCBI taxonomy): domain Bacteria; kingdom Bacillati; phylum Bacillota; class Clostridia; order Lachnospirales; family Natranaerovirgaceae; genus Natranaerovirga; species Natranaerovirga pectinivora. The sequence goes on from NZ_SMAL01000017.1 coordinate 10,383, forward strand.
TCTTTTGATATTAATATAAATGGAACAATATACGACTTAAAAGTCTATGGTATTATGGAGGATCAACATAATATATTGTCACCTCAAGTTGGTAGAATCCAGTTGCTATTACCCAAAACATTTCTTCAAGATACTTTAGAATTAGATAATAATGTAACTACCTATTTTATAAAAACCAATGGTAATACTTCCATAGAAGAAGGAAAAATATATTTAGAAAATACATATCCTGATTATAGATTTGAAGCCTTTGATTTTGATATGGTTAGAGAGAACATGAATATGATAATCATACCCTTAATGATTTTAATCATCGTTGTATTATTAATTAGTGTTTTTATTATTTATTCTGCTTTTAAAGTTATTGCATTAGAGAGACTCCCCTTTATTGGAACACTACGAAGTATTGGTTCAACAAAAAAACAAACTTCAATTATTCTACTAACAGAAAGTATTTTTTACGGAATTATTGGTGGGGTTCTAGGGGGCATTTTAGGTATATTTATACTAAAAATAGTTGATAGTCAAATAATGGGCATTTCGAGTATGGATAAGGGTAACCCGTTAAACATTCATCTACTAAATATGATTATAGCTATTTTTATTGCAATATTATTATCTTTGTTAAGCGGTGCCCTTCCTATTCTAAAAATGATTGGACGTTCTATTAAAGATATAATGCTAAATATTATCAATACTGAGAAGAAATTAAATTCTAAAAAAGCAATATTGGGCCTTATTCTCATTATATGTGCTTTTTTACTGTTTAATTATGCACCTACTCATTTAGCTACTTTACTTACAATCCTTGGTATTATTATGTTGCCTATTGGTGCTGCTTTTATAATACCTTTTATTATATTATTTTTATGCAATATTATAAATACATTAGATAACCTAATGCCCTCCGATACTTCTAAACTTGCACTTACAAATATTAAAAACGATAAAACCATTCACAGTAGTATTGTTTTGATGGGCATTGGCTTAGGGGTTATTTTATTAATCAATACCCTTGTTTCTTCTGTACTTATTGAAGTTATTGATATATTTAATAATGTTCAGTCTGATATATATCTAGAAAAGAGTTTTGATAGTGAAGCATTTGATTCTAAATTATCTAGCATAAAGGGTATAGAAAAAATTGATAAATCCTATAGCATAAATAATATTACCTCCTCTAATAGCGATACTATTATTGGCTATTTATATGGTGTTGATGATGAATATTTCAGTTCTGCTTGGTCTATGGATTTAGGTAACTCCAAAGATGAAATACTATATGATTTAAAAAATTCTCAAGGAATCATTATTACCTCATTTATTGCTAATAAATATAATCTCTCACTAAACCAGACTCTAGCATTAAACTTAGAAGGATTCATAAAAGAATATTCTATTATCGGTATAATTGATACCCTTTTTAATAATGGGCAAGTTTCTTTTATTCATAAGGATAATTTTCTAGAAGATATTACAAACCATTATAGTGCAACTTATTTTATTAAAACTAATATGCCTTCAGATGAAGTTGTTACATCAATAAGAACCCAGTTTTCAACTGAACCTTTCTTTATAGCAACTTTTGATGAGATGAAAGAAATGAACATAAGAAATAATAATGCTCTTTTTGGTTTAATGAAAGGTATCTCTTTTATTGCTATGGCAATAGGTATTGTAGGTATATTTAATAATTATATGATTAGCTTTTTAAGCAGAAAAAGATTTCTTGCTGTATTAAGATCCATGGGGCTCTCAAAAAATAAAATGTTAAGAATGCTAATAAAAGAATCTCTATTATGTGGGGTTATTGGATCTATCTCAGGTATAAGTATTGGAGTATTGTTTTTGCAATCATTAAAATATGTATTATATATCATAAACATTCCTCCTATATTACATTACTCTCAGCAAGAATTTATTATTATATTGGTTTCAGGTATTATAATTTCAATAATATCTGCTGTCTTACCAATTTTTAAAACTAAGAAAATGAGTATCATAGAAAACTTAAAATATGAATAGGGAGGATATTATAATGAAGCAGGTTATAACGATAAAAAATGTAAGAAAAGAATATCAAAATGGCGGTGTTAATACAGAGGTTATTAAAGGCGTTAGTTTAGACATAAATAAAGGAGAATTTGTATCAATTATGGGTCCCTCTGGATCAGGGAAAAGCACTTTGCTTTATTTAATGGGCGGTCTTGAGAATTGTACTGAAGGTACTATTGAAATCAATGGGAAACCTATAGAAAAAATGAATGATACTGATGAGAGTAAAATGAGAAGAAAAGACATTGGTTTCGTATTTCAGTTTTTTAATTTAATACCTCATTTGACAGTAGAGGAAAACATAATATTACCTATTATTATTGATGGAGGTAAACCGAAAAAATACAAAGACCAATTAGATAAGTTACTGAATTTAGTTGGATTAACAGATAAAAGACATAGCAAACCTAGCCAGCTCTCTGGTGGTCAACAACAAAGGGTTGCCATTGCAAGAGCCCTTATCAATGATCCAGAAATCATATTGGCAGATGAACCTATTGGCAATTTAGATAGCAAAACTGGAGAAACAATCATGAATTTGTTTAGAAGGATTAATTTAGAAGAAGGTAAAACTATCATTCAAGTTACCCATTCAGAGGAATCAGCAGCATATGGTAATCGGATTGTTAACGTTTTAGATGGGCTATTGGTTTAAGCCATCCATCCTATGTATAAAGGAATAAAATGTTTTTATAAGATCGACGCATTATAAAAAAGGGCTAAGCCCCTTTCTAAAGATGATTTCTAAATTGTTTAGGAGTCATCTTTTTTAATCCCTATTGGCATCTATCATTATTATAAATAAGGGTGTATTTTATACCCTCATATACTCAACATTTTGATTAGATTAATTGTGTATTATTACTTTGGATCTTTTACGCATTTTTTTATTGACATTTACTTTAAGCACTTAATTCCAATTATGGCTACAAAATATAATTATTTTGTTGTAGTAGTGGTTAGAATTATAACTGTTTCCTCATAAGAACAAAGTCACTTCATCAGTCTAAAAAATATTAGAAAAATACTGCACTCTTTAATCAACTTGTTACTTTATAGGAAATAGACTTTTTGTATAAACAAAAAAAGATTAAGAGAATACTCTTAACCTTTTTTTATATACATTGAAAACTACATACTGAGAAGAAGTTTGTAACGGTTCATTCTAATGTTTTGGACATATGCTTATAAGTCTTATAAAGACTGATACGCATCTGCCAATTTTATGGTTTAGTTGCTTTAATCAAAGATTAAAGCAATCATAATTAGATTAAGACCTCGACCTATTAGTATTGGTCAGCTAAATGTGTTACCACACTTAC
>NZ_SMAL01000018.1 GCF_004342165.1 Natranaerovirga pectinivora
AAATGCGTATTATATTATAGAATACAAAAATAGCTCTAAAGCCAAGAATGGAGGGGAATTGAAACCAATCCCCCCCAACTATTGACAAAGAGCCGGAAAAGCAATCTATTAGTTTTTAATAATAGATTGCTTCTTTAAGTTACCATATATTTGCTACCAAATTTTTTGCTTTTGCCAATGTCAATAAGTACTGATATTTTTTCTGCATTGCTTGAAGTTCGTATATACAACTGTCAATTAATTCTGGTTCAGTTAAACTTTCAAAATTAATATAAGCAATATCAATTGCCTTTTTTACACTTCTAATATTTTTTAGAAGCAATTCTTCATCCGTTCCTTGTTCTAATATAAAACTATCCTCATAAAGTTGATTATAATTATTTGCTTTCATATATTTCATCCCTCTATTATTGCTTTTTACATTATTAGTATAGTCATAAAAAATATTTTTTATACTAATTTATACCAGCATTAATATCAGAAATTTTACATATACTTATTTATTAGTTAAATAGTGTTAGCAAATTTATAATACACCTTCTATTTATATGTAACTATGTTTGTATATAAAGTTTGTCCTACTGCTTTTTTTTGTTCACTTTTCTTTAAATACCTTTACTGTACAATATATTTTTCTATATGATTAAGCTTTAAAACCCCTACTATTATTATCTCCAAGTATGGTCTCATTTAATATGCCCTTACCATACGTTAATCCTGCATATAGTTGTTGTGCATTATCTATTAACGGATCTGCATTTACTGTGGTAGCAGCTTCTTTCCAGCTAATTAACAATGTAGAAATAACTTTTTGAGCACTTTCTATTTCATCTGATGAATACTTAATCAAAGATTGTAATAATTGTTTATTTACAAAAATGTATAAAGACATTAAATTTTTAGAGATATCAAAACCAAAATCTAGACTTTCTATTAACGTCCTTAAAGTTCTTTGAGCGCTTTTAATACTTTCATCAAATTGATCTTTATTATTTTCTAATTTTGCCTCTTTTGCTTCATTTAAAAAGTCTATGATTAATTCATATGTAATTACGATTAGTTCACCTTTTGAAGCCTGAATTACTCTTGAATTATATTCTTTGATGCGCTCTTTTATCATTTATACCACCTATCCTTGAAGTAATTGCAATATACTTTGTGGTCGTTGATTTGCTTGTGCTAACATTGCTGTCCCAGCTTGTGCCAATACACTTTTTTGTGTATACTCTGACATCTCATAAGCCATATCTGCATCGAGTATTCTAGATAATGATGCTGTCATATTTTCTCCAGCTACTCCTAAGTTAGCCACTGTATGTTCTAATCTATTTTGGTAAGCACCAAGCTTAGATCTTACAGAAGATATCATATTAATAGCTGAATCCAGTGTTGAAATGGCTTTTTGAGCACCCGCTGCTGTTGATAAATTTATTTTATCTATGCCAATCGCTTTAGGAGATAAGTTTTGAATTCTTATTTCCATAGTTTGTCCTTCATTGGCTCCTATTTGAAGATTTAGAGGACCTGCATTCAATACATTTACTACAGTACTTTTTCCTGCTGCATCTTCTTGAGCTTCGAATTTCATCTCAAAACCATTTATGTCTGTAACTGTTACAACATTACCATTACTCGATACTGTTGCAGTGGTTAAAAAATCTGATCCTGCTGTATTAATACTAGCTTTTGCATCTAACCCTATTACTTTGCCTATTGATAAACCTAATCCATTTAGTAATGTTGTATTTGACGTATTAAGGTCCAATTCATATTCTGAACCGTACTCCTTCATTTCAAAAACCAACTTCATACCCGTTCCAAATTCAAATTGTTGTGCCACATCACCATTATATGCAACTAAATTAGCTCCAATGGTTTCTGCTACACTTCTTAACTTATTAAATACAATTTCAGCAGTGTCAGTAGCTTCTATTTTAATTTCTTCCCCATTTAAATTAATGGTGCCTGCTTCAACAACTTGTGGCCCACCTATAGTAGAGACCACTCCAACAATAGCAGCTTTTTTGGCATTTTCATTTATTGTTAATTCATAACTTCCTGGTTTTACTGCATCTGATAAAGAAACAATTTGAGCCACTGTTTCATTATCAGGAAAAGCTCTTCTATCAATATCACCATTTAATAATTTTCTCTCATTAAATTCTATGTTTTGGGATATCCTCAATATCTCATCCTTAAGCTGATTAACTTCGTCTTGTACAGCTCTTCTGTCATTGGCATCATATGTCCCATTGGATACTTGAACAGATAATTCTCTAATTCTTTGTAACATAGCATGAACTTCTGCTAGCGCACCTTCTGCTGTTTGTATCATTGATATGCCATCCATTGCATTTCTTTTTGCTTGGTCTAATCCTCTTACTTGTGTATCCATTTTTTGAGTTATTGCTAACCCTGCTGCATCATCTGACGCTCTATTTATTCTTAAACCCGATGATAATCTTTCTAATGTTCTATCCAAACTCGAATTTGTTTTACTGAGTTGATGTAATGATTTTAATGCTGGTATATTATGATTAATCCTCATCAATTTCACCTCTATATTTATATTTTAGTTCTTTTAAACACATAGAGATTGGAGGAGGATTTAATCTTACGTGTTTAAAAGAACTCTGATTATCTTATTCTAGTATTTATATCGGCTATTAAATAGCATCCTTTAATAGTAAATTATGCTCACTGCTTCTCTTCATCCTCTTCAGACTCATTAATAGCGATAACAAATGCTTTTGCCAGCTCATATAGGTTTTTACTTTCTTGCTCTGCATCTTTAGAATCTTTAAAGTATACCAATACTAACCCTCCTATTTAAATAAAAATATCATATTTTCCTTCTTTTATAAGCTTTGTTCTGTTGTTCATTAATACACCTTTTTCAGTGGATTTGTTTCTTATATCAATATGTTTCACTTCATACCCAAGAGCCTGAACACCGTTTATTATTTTGTCTTTGCTCCTTTCAAATTTAGATCTGTAATTTTCATTTTCTAATTCAACAGAAATAAAGACCTCATTATTATTGATACTTAGCTTGCTTTTTACATTCCCAAAAGTTTTTGTTGGAAGGGAACATAAGATCTCTTTGTTTGCGCCTTCATTTTTATGTATAAACTGCACATTAAATTGTGTTATTTGACCATCTACTATAATAGGCAATTGAAAATACTCTTTTTTTGATAAATAGTTTTGAATTTGGAAGAGTTTTTCACTGTCCTCAAAAGCTTTTTGAAGATTTGTTGTCATATTACCTACATAGCTTTCTTTTTTTACTTGGGTTAATAAAGACTTGATATGATCTAATTGCTCTTCTATTCTATTTTCATCAACTAAACCCAATAAATTCTCTAGTGATTCTACAATACTATCTTTGCTTTCTTTATTTACTGAATCCATAATGGTCTTAAGAACGTCTTTAAAGTCAAAGTTGTTTTGAAGCATGGTTTGAACATTTACAATATTCTCAATTGTATATGGCATTTCAAATTGATTCATAAAAGCTATGGCTTCAACGCTAACACCCGATAGCATTTGTATTTTATCTTGTAGTGGTGTATTTGTTTTTTCTTCTATTTGTGTTTCCCTCATAGGCATATCCAAATTACTTAATCTATCAACTAATTTCTCCATTGATAAATCTAATATATTAATATCTTCATTTAAGAATTGTAACTTTTCTAGTGTAGCAGTATCTTCAAATTCCTTTAACAAATTAGAATAATAATCTATTTTACTATTGTTTGAAGTTTGTGAATTTTTTAGTATGCCATTATCAATCTGATGCTCGATATTTTTAGAATCAAGTTTTAGTTCTTCTAATAATCCAAAATCCTCATCAATGGTTATATCTAATGCTCTTTTTGTCATTAGTCTTGTTGCCGTCAAAAGATTTTTAAGGTTGATTTCTTGATTTTGATTGATTAAGAATCCTACAACTTTTCCTTCTGATTTTTCTATACTACTTAATAGCCTATAGATCCCAATTAAGGCGTTTCTCTCATTTTCATTAATTTCTTTGTCCTTATCAAGTTGCCAAATGTACTCACTGTATTTTTCTTCATTTAAAAAACCCATTTTTTCTTTTATATCCGTTATTTCAATTAACAAATCATCCATTGGCATATGAAGGGGATTCTTTCCTTCTTTTATAAACTGCACAATTATAGAAGGGTGCATTGCCTTAAGCAAATGATTGATCTTTATATCTAAATTTTTAACAACCATTATATTGTCTTCATTTATAGGCATTTGATGATACGCCAAGGCTTTAACAGCCCTTTCATTTTGCTGAGTAATTTCTAATCCAAGATCTTCTAGTATAGGGTGTATTTGATTATATGTTTTAACAATAGAATCTCCAAGGTCTTTTCTAGGTTGTGTCATTAAACTTTCATAGGAATTATGGGCCTTTTCTACATTTGCTTTCTCTTCTAATCCTAAAATGTGTATTTCATCTATTGTTTCAGATGTATTTTCATTATATAATTTCCCCATAAGGGTCATGGGCATATTTTTTATTTCTTGAACTTTATAATCTGTTTCTTTTAAGATATCATAATTCTCTTGTGTTTTTTCAACATTATTTTCTTCAAGTAATTGATGGTAGTGTTCTTTTTCAATTTCTCTAAGGGATTCTACTATTTTATCTAATTTCTCTGTTTCAATTAGAATACCTTTATTAATCAGTTTTCTTGCGGAATCATAAGTTAGCTTTAGTCTAATTTCTTCTAACTCCCTTTTAGCTGATATAAACTTTAATTCACTTTGTTTATCAAGGGTTATTTCTTCATTTGAAATATTGACTTCACTTATCTTATTAATATTTACTTCTAAGTTTTCTTTAATAGCATATTTTATTTTTTGATCTTTAATATTAATTAATTTTGTTTGTATTTCCTCATAATAACCAACTATATTCTCATTCCTATTTGTACTATCTATAAAGGTGGTAATATTGCTTTTTCCCTGTCTTATATTATTAGCAATTAAATCCACTATTTCATCTTGATTCATTTCTTTAATAAGTTTTATTTCTCGTATTTTATCAAAGTTTTTAATAGTGATATGAACGTCATTTTCAATTAGCATTTTTGCTGTTGCCATGTTTTCTTTGGAGTGCTCTATATGTGATTCTTCAAAGATTTTTTCTATTTGGCCCTCTAAGGACTGAAAATCTATCTCTTTTGTTTGTGTTTTGCCTGCTGAATATGTGGCTTTATATAAATTATCTAAGTTAATCTCCAAGTCATTTTTTAGCAAATACACTATAGAGTCGTGGTTTAAATTTACAAAAGATTCATGTTGATTTACAGCTTTTAAGATTTTAGCTATTGTATAAGCATTAACTGGCAAATTATTTTTTTGTAGCTTGCTTATAATACTTTTCAATTGTTCTGTGTTGTTAGTGATCTCTGAGTATTGATCTACTAATTTTTCTAAACCTTCTGCATTACTTTCAACCTTTGTTTCTTTTATACGATTTAAGATTTTATTCAAATCTCCTAAAGGAATTTTTTCAGGGTTATATCCTTCTTTAATCATCCTATCAATATCTTTTTCAGTTACCCTAGACATAAACAATTCGATTCCATTTTTTATATCTTCTTCATTGGTCTCTTCTTTGTTATCTTCTAAGCTTGATATCATATCAAATAAATTAACTATAGCTTTAGACTGGGTGCATTTATTAAGTTTGACCTCATTATCTAATGCATTATCTGCTATATATTTCAACTCTATCTTATTATTGGTCATTCCAATAATTTCGAAAGATACCTTCTCACCTGTCTTTTTATTGGCCAATGAACCACTATTGAATGCAAATACATTGTTATTAATTTTAACAATTGCTGATTGATCTTGAAATCCTAAAATTGTTCCTTGTATCTGTTCACCTTTTTTTCCTAATTGACCTATATTAGGAATCTGTAATTGATTATTATGTACTGATTTTTCTAATACCCTCATGTCATCACTCCAAAGGTTTTTATGCCTATCTTCTTTTATTGTTTATCGACAGTTTTTATGAATATCTTAAGTTGGTTGTTTTTTGCATGTGAAGCTTTTTAAATACCAAAGGCTAAACCAAAATGGTTTAGCCTTTGGGAGTATTTAACTGTTACACTTTGAATCTCTTAATAACATCTTGCAAGCTCTGAGCTAAATTAGCTAACCCCTCGCTTGAACTAGCGATTTCTTCTATAGATGCTGTCTGTTCTTCCATAGATGCAGTGGCTTCTTGGGACGAAGCAGCATTTTCTTCTGCTATTGCAGAAAGATTTTGTATTGTCTCTAGAATATCATTTTTCATGTTCTCCATTTCTTCTCCGGAGATCGTTAATTCCTCAACTGCTTTTTCTGCTTCTTTCATTGATACTTCAATTACTAAGTATTTTTCTTTACTGGTTATAACACTGTTATTTTGTTCATTAGATATGGATTGTACCTTTTCCATGGTTTCAACAGCAGTATTTACATTTCCTTGCAATTCATTAACCATTTCATCAATTGCTTTTGTTGAAGTTGAAGATTGTTCTGCAAGCTTTCTAATTTCTTCTGCAACTACTGCAAAACCTCTTCCCGCATCGCCAGCTCTCGCTGCCTCTATTGCAGCATTTAGTGCCAATAGGTTTGTTTGTTCTGCAATAGATGCAATTACATTACTTGCTTGACCAATCTGATTTGAACTTTTATTTGTTTTTAAAATAACATCGTATATTTCTTTAGTTGCTTCATTACTTTCTTTAGAAATGTTGGTTAAATTCTGAATTTCAGTTAATCCTTCATTAACAGCATTAGTTACTTTCTTAGAAGCAGTATTAAGGTTTTTTAAATACATAAGATCTTTTTCAATTGCATTTCCTAAATTTATAGCCTTAAATGATCCTTCTTCAGTGTTTTTTGCTTGTTCTGATGCACTTTTAGAGATTTCTTCTACTGTCCTAGATACTTCTTCCGCTGCTGTTGAAGATTGTTGTGATATAGCTGTTAATTCTTCTGATGTTGCCGCTACTTGTTCTGAGGAGTCCCTTATCTCTTTTATAATGGATCTCATACTTGTAGTTATCTTTTGTAACGCTCTTGCTAATTCTCCCGTTTCATCTTTTTTTCTAATAAATTCTTCAGGAACATCTTTGGTTATGTCTAAATTAGATATTTCCTCTGAATGATCTATTATTTTTATAATCGGCTTTGTAATTGAATGTCCTAATAGAAAAGTAAATACAATGCTTAGTATAAGTAAAATAATCATAGTCATTGTAATTATTGTTCTTAGTCCTGGTAACTCAGCTAAAACCTCTTCCCTATTGGCTGTAATAATAAATAACCAATCCGTTCCCTCAATTGGTGCATATCCTGCATATAGATTATTACCGTTGAAGGAATAACTACTAACACCTGTTTTTTCACTAATAATTTTTTCGAAGAGCGCTGCAGCTGATTCTAATGTAGCATCTGATTCAGCTTGTAAAATAGGGTTGAATTGATTAAGCACCCTTTCTCTGTCATTATGTGCTATTACAGTCCCTTGGCTATTTATCATATAAGCGTACCCAGTTTCTCCAAAACCTGTGTCATCAGTAATATTACTGAGTGCATACCCATTTCTACGTCCTACTAATACACCTACTATGTTGCCATTATTTTCAATAGGAACTGCATACATTAAGCTCAACTCATTTGTACCTCTATCAATTATCAAATCTGATAAATTGGAAACCCCGTTAAAAGCCCTTTTTATATAGTCTCTATCTCCTAAATTAGTTGTACCACCTGATGTTAAATAAGTTGTTCCATTAGGTACTACCACTGCAAAATCGACAAAATTTGTATTGGTCAATTGCCTTTGTAAGATAGGTAACTGTATTTTCCAATCCATACTTTGAATTTCTTCACTATTGGCAATTAACTTTAATGTTCTCATTTGTGTGTCAATTCTACTATTTGTAAGTCTTGATCCTTCATATGCTAAAGCTGCAAGTGCTTTTTCTGCCTCTTTTGTTATAGACGAACTTGCCACACCTAGGGAAATTAACCCTAAAATAAGTGATGCTACTAAACACAAAACAGAAAAACTAATAATAAGCTTTGTCTTGATACTTTTCATTTTATCCTCCTAACTAGATTGGTTTAGTTACCCAATCCTAGCCTCATCATAATATAATCACTAAATTATTGTTATAAGTTTTGCTTCTTTTCCCCGTTACTCGAGATAATAATGCTTCCTCTTAAATGAATAAATAAAAGAGATTTTAATTAAGCAATTGGCCAAATTGTTAGTTTTTTAACAAGTCCTTTGAATTTTACATCAACCTATCTACGCCCCTTACTCAGAAATGTACTTTGCAAACTTATTTGCAAGAATTTGAGAATACTGCTTTCAACCAAGCTTGTGTCTCTTTGTGAAGCAGAGACATAAGGTGAGTATGAATTCTTACTTAATTATAATATATTATTGCGTACAAAAGCAATATATTTTGTCATATTTTGTCATATTTTGTCATTTTTTGCCCACTGCATAAAGTCATCAAGATTAATTTAAAAAATTCATAATTTTAAAAACCAATTACTATTGTTAAAAGTTTTTAAATAAAAATGGCTTAGGAAAATCTTTCCTAAAGCCATTTTATGCATTACACTATTTTTTCCATAGTTTGTCCATTAAACTACTCATTTCTAATCTTCGTTTTTCTGTCTCTTTTTTATCAATATAAATATGAATTATATCTCCTTCTTTTGCTTCACTTGGAATTAATTCAACAGGCATATTGACCTTTTCTTTGTTTTCTAATTCAACAACTGCAAACCTTCCTTCAAAACGATCAATAATTACTTTCATACGTCCCTCCCTATGGCTTACATCTTTGACAAGGTGTTTGGCCTTCTTCAATTGCTTTATCTCTTGTATCATAATATATTCTATTTTGTTCAGATGGTAATGAACTACAACTATCTCTATGAAATATATTTGAGTTTTTGTTACCTATATATTGGGTATTAATCATAGGTTCTTCTGGTAATAATTTATCCTTATTAATAACTTTATCCTTATATATCCTATTATCCGTTTTAATATCTATATTCTTACCATCGCTAGTGAGAATAATCGTTCCATGTAAATCTGTTCTATATAGGTATACATCAAATGTTTTTAGTCTTTCCATTACCTCCTTATGAGGATGCCCATATTTATTATCTTCACCAACTTGAATAATACCATAGGTTGGGTTTACTGCTGTTAAAAACTCTTTAGTTGTGGAGCTACTACTTCCGTGATGACTTATTTTTAATACATCTGCTTTTAAATCACTGCCATGTAACTCTATCATTTCTCTTTCAGATATTTCTTCTGCATCTCCAACAAAGAGAAAAGCTTTATTACCGTACTCTAATCGAATAACAATTGAATAATCATTTAAATTACTATATTTATCGTTAATTGGGGCTAATATTGTCCATTTTGCATCCCCTAGTATATAATTGTCCCCTACATTAGGTGGTGTAATTTGAAGGTTTTTATTATCTATTGCAATTAATACATCTTCAAAAGTTTTAGTATTATGAGAAACTCTTGGCAACAAGACTTTTTCAATTTCAAATTCATTAATTACATCATCTAGTCCACCAATATGATCTGCGTGAGGATGTGTACCTAAAACATAATCTAGTTTACTTATACCTTGACTTTTTAAATATGTAACTACCCGTTCACCATATTTGTTATCCCCTGCATCAATAAGCATATTATAGTTCTCTTGTTGTATTAATATTGCATCTCCTTGCCCAACGTCTATAAAGTGAATTTTTAAATCCCCTGCTGCATTTATACCATTATTAATGTGACCATTACAACCTGTTAGAACCATTATAAACATAATAATTCCCATTATATTAAGCAAACATCTTAATCTTTTCATTTTTTGTCTTCCCATCTAGTTATTCTTCAAGTAAATTATATGCTTAAACCTATCCATTTAATATACTAGAAAAAGAGAACTTCTCTAGCATAGAGTAAAGTGACTTTGTGCCTCTAAAAAACATTTGCTAACTTTTTATTAAAGTCAACTTTGTTCTTGGGCATCAAGCTTTTTCTAACTTTATTAGAAAAATGCAGCGCTTTCTATCAACTTTTTACTTTATAGGAAATAGTACTTTCATATAAAGTAAAATAGGATAGATTATTCTATCCTATTTTTTTTATTTTTTAACTCTTCATATTCATTTAATGCTCTATCTAGTCGTTGACTTAAGTATACTACTTTTGCTGATACAAGATTTTCTTCTTCGTCTATAAGTTGGTATAAGTCATTTCTTATTTTTTCCAATACTTCAGTATTAAATTCCTCCACTTTATCTGACCATCCTTTGTATTATTCTTTAGTTATGTTATAAAGTGCGATAATAATAGAAAGTTCTAATAGAATTGAAGTTTTTTAAAGCATAAATTAAATAAGTATCTATTATAAGTATAAGTCAGTATACTATTATAATATAATAAGTTGTGTAAATTCGCAACATTTTTTCAATGATAATATCTGTTTTTGTGTCTTTTTGAAATACTATGTAGTTATATAATAAATGTAATTGATATTTTTTTCTATAGAAATTATTACTTATTAATGTCAAACACCTGATTTCATTACTCACATATATTAGTATTAAGTTATTCTAAGGATGTGTCGTTTTGAATAATTATGAAATCCAAAGTTTTTTTCCACTAGATCAATATTTATATAATCAAGAGGTTAGCCCTCGTTCCTATCCTCCTCACTATCTTAAAACTTTACCTACACCAAGAAGCAATAGTTACATCCGTTTTGCAAATTTCACACCCACATTTCCACCAATTGATGTATATCTTAATGGCTCTATTATTGCATCTAATTTAAAATTTGGAGAAATTACTAATTATTATAGAGTAATACCTGGAAAACATTTATTAAGTATTTATGTAGCTAATGACAGAAATAACCCTTTTTTTGCTACAACAATAACTGTTCCTGTTGCCGATATAATATCAACTTTTGCTTTTGGATTTGAGGACCTTAGTTTTTACCTTATTAGCGATGATTTTAGAACACTTCCAGATGAAGTGGCAGTAAACTTTGTTCATCTATCCCCTAATGCCCCTCCATTAGATTTATATATAGATGGGGTTTTATATTTTAGCGCTATTTATTTTAAAGAAGCAACTCGTTATATTGTTTTAGATCAAAAACCCTTATACAACATACTTCTAAAAATTGCAGGCACTGATTATACTCTAATCAATCTTCCTAACATGACTCTTCAACCTAATAATTCCTATACCTTTAATGTGGTTGGCTTATATGAAGGTGACCCCCCTTTACAAATAGTTACTACACTTGATGGATCCACTTATTAAATATGTATTATATGCCCATTATGAAAATATTGACTTTAAGGAAAAAGACACCCTAATAAATCTCCATAGATTTTATGGTTCTATAATAAATGTTGGGGTGTAAAAACCTCAACATTATTTTTTTGTAAAAAAATAATGCACTTATCCTCAATTCCCTTTAACATGTTAA
>NZ_SMAL01000019.1 GCF_004342165.1 Natranaerovirga pectinivora
TCCTATTAAAGAAACAGAGTTAAAGGATTATATGGTCCAGAATAAATAGATTATGCGAAATAAATTAAATGCGACAACTTACTTGACAAATACCGAGTATAATTGAGTCGGTTACTTTGACTGATGATAAATTATCAAATATGCGAGAATTACTAATAGTAGAAATTAAAAGACTTGTGATGCAATATCAAACAAAGGCATCTTTCCTTTAAATAAATAATGCGTATGTAAGTTTTCGATAATGATTTTCGATTTTGTACAACTACGAAGTAAGGAGATTTATTAATTATGATACGACACCTAACAAGATTATTCCCATTCGCTGGTGCACATTCCTTCACTGGGTGCAAGCACCGCCTGCGAAGAAGGGCTCTGGGGGTCCAGTTCAGGAACGTGGGGAATAACAGAACGATAGTCAAAATGTTGCTCCGCACCATCTTGACTATCGGCCGAGCGGGCTACGCCCCCTTGATAGCCGACGTGCCGCTACGCACCACATCGACTATCAAGCGAGTTTGCAACACAAGTAATCCGCCAGCAAGCTGACAGATTACTTGCGTCGCAAACCCGCGCGGCCGTTATCTGACATCCTAGGTATTGGTATATTTAAGTTTAGAGGGGGAATTGATTTGAGACAGAAATTAATCTTAGAAAGAACAAATGAAATTCGGTGTGAGTTGAATAAGGTTTGGGATATAACAAAACAGTATTGGTACCCTTTATTTGAATGTACTAGAGAAGATTTAATTTCATTTGATTCAAATTACATAATGAAATCTAAAAAGTGAAGGTGAATGTAAGCTGGCGAGATATGCAGATGACTTTGTTTGCGCCTTTCGATATAAAAGAGATGCTGAAAGATTTATGAAAACTCTAGGGAAAAGGCTAGGAAAATTTGGGTTAACATTAGCAGAAGAAAAAACAAAAATGATTAGGTTTAGTAGATTTGAAAAAGAAAAGAATGATACCTTTGATTTTCTAGGATTTACATTCAGATGGGAAAAGTCAAGAAAAGGAAAAGACATAATTACCCATAAGACTAGTAAAAAAGGATTCAAAAGGACCATACAAAAGTTCAAAGAATGAATAAGGAAAAATAGACATTGTCGTTTGATGAAAATGTTTAAAGAACTAAATACAAAACTACGAGGTTACTATAATTATTATGGAGTAATAGGAAATAGCAAGAAAATAACTCAAGTATACAGGATAATAATAGAAACTCTATATAAGTGGTTAAATAGACGTAGTCAAAGAAAGAGTTTTATATGGGAAGCGTTTGGAAAAGTAATAAAAAGGTATAAACTCTTAAAACCCTATATAGCATCAAGATATCAACAAATGACAATAAAGATAAGTTGCTGAAATATGGAAGTAGATTTTATAACTGAGGAGCCCAGTGCGGGAAATCCGCACGCTGGGATCTGTGCGAGGGGCGTCGGGTAACCGATGGCTCTATCGTGACTACGACACAGGTAATGTCGGACTACTCTTCGTAGAGTATAGATGGTCTTTAGAAACTAGTCATACTAATGTAATAAGCTAGTGTCTATTCTGATCTTAAAGGAGGAGGGAAAACAAATGAAGGAAGATAAATTGATAAAGGTATTATATACTGTGTATTTATTACTAGCAATAGTATTAGGTTTTGCAATCCTTTTTCCAAATTCTCTTATTAAAGATTTAAGCATCATACTTGTAGGTATTTTTTTTATAATAACTAGTTCATTTGGGTTAATAACTAAATCATCTTTTATAGGAAGGGCAATCATATTCCCTCAAAAAAGCAATAATAAAACAGAACATTATTTTGTTTTAACTTTAAACTACATTATTGCTATTATAGGTATTATTTTAATTGTTTTAGATCTTATAAAAATAATTTAAGTTGATTGCATCGCATAACAAAATATCTCCGTACGCTTTGCACATTCCACAGCTAAGCGCGTCGCGACAGTATTCGCATTAGCCGTTCGCAGGCTCACAGTCATAAGCGAACACTTCTAAGGCTCTGGAATGTCGGAGATACGAAACGTTATAAGACATTACCTTGCTCATTTCAGGGGAGTCCTTTTGAATAATATAGAAAGTGGGGATTAAATGCCAAATGGAATAATTGTATTTGGTGCAAATGGTAGTGGAAAATCTACTATAGCACGGGAATTGGCAGAAGTGTTGAACTATAAATATATGGATATTGAAGAATATCATTTTATAGAGTCAGAGATTCCATATACTAAGGCTCGTACAAGGGAAGAATGTTTAAATTTAATGTTGGAAGACATAAATACACATAAAAATTTTGTTTTATCTGCTGTTACTGGTGATTTTGATGATTATATTGAGTCAATGTACAGTTTTGCAGTCTTACTAGTAGCTCCTCTTGAAATCCGTATTGATCGAGTTAAACGTCGTGCATTTGTGCGACATGGGGAGCGAATAAGTGAAGGTGGTGACATGTACAAACAGCATTTAGAGTTTGTTGAGTTTGTGAGAACACGAACTTCAGATAGAATTGCACAATGGAATGAAAAACTTAAGTGTCCGGTAATAACAATTGATAGTACTAAACCAATTTCTGAAAACATTGAATTAATTGTTCAGGAATATTTTCATCTATAAGAAGTCAATAATTCACTAATTGAAAATCTAGTATGCAGTTCACGATTAAGAATGGTACATTTTAAATGAGTTTAGATAGTTGTACGAAGCTGAGGAAGGTAACATATTATAATACTATGTTTAACGCAAGAGTGCTGGAGGGCACTTTTTGGGCATGGTCAGGCACCAATGATTTGATTGCTAAAAGTTGTTGGGAAGGGCTAGGATATATTACTTTCAGACAACAAGCTCGAAAAGGATTATGAAATAAAATAATATTATGTAATGCTTCCGTGGAGAACCTCAGCTAACTTAATATCTCCGTTTGCTTCGCCCACCTCTTCACCGGGTGCAAGCACTGCCTACGAAGAAGGACTATAGGGGTCCGGTTCAGAGGCGTCGGAGATAAGAAACATTTATGTTAAGTGACATCAATTCACTAGTGACAATTAATTGGTAGTATGAATAAGAGGGGGATATTTAATAATGAAATACCAAGATGTTGATAAAAATATTGAAAGAATATCAAGATATACAAAAAGCAAGTATATAATAAAAAAGATATTGTTACAAAGATTTTTGGTGTTAGGAATTCTATTAATTGGTATTAATTTGCTTTTTGATTTACAAGATATCAGAACTAAAGAGTTCATTTATGTTTCAATAATAAAAATAATTATAATTTTATTATTGGGGATAATTGTTGGTAATTTTGAGTGGAATTTATTTGTTTCATTAAAGAATTATGAAATTAGTTTGAGTAAGATAAGATATAGGTTTATATTGAATATGGGTATTCTAAGCTGGGGTTTACCAATTGGAATAGCTAACATGGAGTATCCTGTAAAATCAATATTGAATAACGGTGTGCATCTTTTAATATGGATTATTGCAGGAATTTTCTTTGGTACATCAATGTGGTTGGTGGTATCAGATGAATTTAAGAAACACTTAGACTCAAATTATAATATATAGTTTAATATGAGTGTTACTATATATTCCGTGTCTGATATCACATAACAATGCACTCAAGTTCGCTTTGGCTGCTTAGGGTCTATCTAAGGCTGACAAACGTCTTGAGTGCGGGGCCATTAGACGACACAATTAATTATCTCTAATACTGTCAAAAAATATTTAAAAGAATTGATGTAATGTAAGAAAAGATCTTAGTAGATGGTCTTATAAGAGATGGTGAAGAAGGTTGTTTTTGGACAGATGCATTTTTTACATCACCACAAGAAGTAGAAATGATGTTAAATAATTATGAGACAGAAAGTATTTTTCATATTGGTACAGATGGGGTAAGCACCTTATTAAAAGAATCAGTTGACAATTTAAAAGATGAAGAATTTAATTTGTGGCTTAAATATCATATCAAGACTTGTGAGGAAAAAAGTATTTTGGGATATAGTAACCATGGTTTGTATGTATGTAAGAAAGTGTATTGATATTAGTAAAATTCATTCTGACATAGACCTAGTATAGCTAATAGTGATCTTGGAGAAATACCATAACTTTTCTCATACTAATTATAGGCATTATTTTTCATCAAATATTTTTATCAAAGTCTGAAAGCAAATGGCCTGGTTTGATACTACCTTTAATAACGTTCGCCTTTTCACTTTTAGCCATTTTAAATATTATGGGAGAGTCTGGTCAATCAATATTTGAAGTTATTATTCAGACGATTTTTGCACTTGTTCTTTTTAATATACCAACATTTATTTTAATAGCTATATATTTTGCTTGTAGAGAAAAAGTCAAGAAGAGTAATGAGATTGAAAAAATGAATAAACAAGACCTGTAAAGAGTTGAAAAGAAGCTGAAATAAGTCAGTTTCTTTTTTTATGGGATTAAATGTATTCAATTTGGTATAAAAAAGCGTCATATAATTGCTTTGGAATAAAAAACAGAATTATACAATAAAATACACCCAAAGGCTTTGAAGTGTAGTATAATTATGAAAGAAATAGATTAAATAAGAAAATGCAATTAGACCATAAGGTGAGCTAATACATAAGTGGTATTCGAGAAATAACCGTCGCAGATACCACCAAAATGACGAATAATCAGACGTAAAATTCAGAAATACAATAGTTATGTGAAATTCAACACTAGTTTGTAAAGATTGGAGAGTTTATGAAAAGGCGATTAATACTTGGTGTTTCAGTAATCATTATTTTGTTATGTGTTTACTTATATAAAGTTGGATATGTTAATATATGGATAAATGGTATGGGAGCAATATTTCACAATACTGAGCATTATACAGATGTGGATAGTGAGATGATTTCAGAGACTTTTAGGTTTAAGATTGACTTAATGAATTTAGAAACTAATGAAGGAATAGAAGTTTTTAATGATGGAGTACATACCATTAATGTAAATAAAGTTGGACATAATGGAAGTGTAAGTAGTGGTGGATATTATATAAGTTTCGCTGCATCGGGCATATATTCAATAGAAGGGGCTTCTTTAATATCAGCTATTGAAAGTAAGAACGTTGGGTATAACATATCAACAACAAATCTGATTTCAAGATTAAAGGCTAATTATAAAGGAATAGAATATGACTGCTCATTACAAGGTATTGGAGGTTTAGGAGACAGTTTTTCTTTTTATATTTTTCCATCATCAGCGTATGATAATGGTGATATAACTTTAAATGAAACAGGTGTAGTGGAGTTAGAATTAATTAATTTATACAAGAATGTTTGGAGAAGAATTGATTAATAACTTCCGTGTTAAACTTCACATAACAAGATTATTCCCGTTCGCTTTGCACATTCCTTCACTGGGTGCAAGCACCGCCTACGAAGTAGGGCTATGAGGGTCCAGTTCAGAGACGTCGGAGATACGAAACGTTAGCTGAAATTAACGCTAATTTTTTTGGAGGAAATATGATAAATAATAAAAATTACAAACTAAATAATAAGGCAGATAAAGAATTTAACTACTCGAATTTATGGTGTGTTGAAGAATATTCTAATTTTAAAAGAGTAACTGTTGCACCACAAAAAAATCATGTTAATATTATGCTTGATTTATTAAAAGAGATATCATCACCTTATTGGATTCTTTATGTTTGATTTTTGAGAGAGGGTGTATTTTAATGAAAAAGATAGGAATGATTGGTGGATTTGGTCCTGAGTCTACTCTTGACTATTACCGTTTATTAATTGATCAATATCATCAATTACATGGCGAGGGAGGTCTACCTGAAATAATAATTTATAGCATGGATATTTATTTTTTACTTAATACAGTTGAGCAAAAACGATGGGATGATTTGATAGAATATCTTTTGAAGGGCATTAATACTCTTGCTAAAGCTGGTGCGGATTTTGGATTTATTTCAGCTAATACTCCGCACATTGTGTTTAGTAGATTGAAAAGCTTATCTCCGATACCCCTGATAAGCATAGTTGAGGAGACAAGCAAGAAAACTAAAGAAATCGGATTACAAAAAGTGGGTCTACTTGGGACAAGTTATACGATGCAATCAAGTTTTTTTCAGGAGGTATTTGCTAACGACAATATCTTAATTGTTGTACCTCGAGAAGAGGAACAAGAATACATCCAACATAAATTAATGACAGAGATAGAATTAGGAGAATTTAATGAAGGAACCCGTAAAGGGTTGCTTGGAATAGTTAAACGAATGGTCGATGAGGAATCAATAGAGGGATTGATTCTTGGGTGTACGGAGTTGCCACTGATTTTGATAAAGGATGAGTTTGGCATACCATTTCTTAATACAACTAAGATACATGTTGACAGTGTGATTAGATATTATTTAAAGGAAAATTAGAATTGAGAGTGTTGAATAACCAAGGCTTCGTATAACAATGCATTTGCATAAAGGTGCTGGAAGCATGCTTTAAGGGCAAGGTCAGAGCTCCGCATCCCTTCACCGAGAGCAAAGCTCCACCAAGGGGGAGAGTCTTTGTGGGTCCGGTTGAGGGACGTCGCAAATAAGAAACGTTAGGTGAAATAAATTGCTAGATTTTTATTGGAGAGGAAGAGGAATGGACATTCATGAGTTGTACTTAAAGAAATTTACTAGTAGTGAAACGGGATTTGATTATGTTATGTGGGCTATATCAGAAGTTGAAAAAGGACTAAATAACATTTCTTCATTTGAGTTATCTTCACTTGGAAGAGAAGCTAATTATTTTGAAGCTTTAGAATTATTCAATGTGCTATTAATTCAAGGATTTGTTTCCATTCCAAGCCAGAAGGAATGTCATCTATATAACGGAATGAAAATATGCAAGTCAATATTATTAAACAAAGAGAATCTTTTTAAAAAGGCATATGAGCTATTTGATGTTTGTATTGAACTTGAATATGATTCAGATTTAATGGATTGGTATTGGATTAGTGAAGATATTGATGCTCTTAAATATGATATGAATACATCTAAATTAGACTATGAAACCATTGAAGCAGATATTATCGAAAAAGCTAATAAATTTTTGGAGTCATACAAATCAATCTATCCAAATTGACTTAAGGATGAGCCTAAGGGCCGCAATTTACTTTCGCCTAACAAGACAATTCTCGTTCGTTGCACACATTCTTTCACTGGGTGCAAGCACCGCCGGTATTTGTCAAGTAAGTTGTCGCATTTAATTTATTTCGCATAATCTATTTATTCTGGACCATATAATCCTTTAACTCTGTTTCTTTAATAGGA
>NZ_SMAL01000020.1 GCF_004342165.1 Natranaerovirga pectinivora
CGTATTATATTATAGAATACAAAAATAGCTCTAAAGCCAAGAATGGAGGGGAATTGAAACCAATCCCCCCCAACTATTGACAAAGAGCCAAAAAATAGCCACATTTAATGTGGCTATTGATGAGGGGAGTATAAATAATTAATAAGGGGTTATATAGTGTGTGAAAGATGCTCTATGTAAGAAGGGAGAACAATCATTTCACAATATTATTATATATCAAGAGACAGTAAAATGCAACATAAATTTACAAATTATTAAACTCAATTATAAAATTTCTTTTATTTCGATGTTATTTTCATTTTGAAGATCAACCATAACATTGTCTAACTGTACAATGGGTCTTGAGGGCTGATTATTATGTATAAATACTATTTTACCAACTTCTCCTGTTGATAATTTTACTTGGTTGCCTAAATAATTATGAGCAATATTCTCTAAAAAAATAAATAAATATTTTGTGTCTAATAGGCCATAAGACTCTTGTTCAAAAATTTTTATAACTTTAAAAGGTGAGAACTTCTTATGATATGTTCTATCAGATGTCATAGCATCATAAATATCTGCAATAGCAATAATTTTTCCAAAGTCATGGATTTGTTCATTCTTAAATCCGAAAGGATAACCAGAACCATCAAACTTTTCGTGGTGAGATAAAACACCCATTTTCACTTCATGTGGCAATTTTTGATTTTTAATCATATTATATCCTAGCAAGGTATGTTGCTTAATTTCATTAAATTCTTCTTCCGTTAGTTTGCCAGGTTTATTAAGTATTTTCTTATCGATTTTAACTTTTCCTATATCATGCAACAAACCTGCTACAGTTAAATTCTCAATCTGATCCTTTGGCAAATGCAGCCAATGTCCAAAAATATTACAAAGCATAGAAACATTCATTAAATGAGTATATGTATGATCATCAGATTGTTTTATATGGCATAAAAAATTAAATAAATCACTTTTGGTTTCAAGAGTATTAATTAATTCTTCACTTATTGAAAATAATTCTTTTATATTAATATCTTTTCCATCACTAATACAGTCTAATTTGTCTTTTAAAAAGACTTGACTATCATTATATGAATTAGAAAATTTCTTATAGGAAACACTTTCTTTATGATTGTCTTTGTTTTTTTCTGGAGTTGGTATGACGTTAGATGTGTTAGTATAGTCTCTAACAACTATACTAAGTATTTGATATAATTGCATCCTAAAAATATGTTTTTGTGTAATGACTGTGTCCTTAGGAATAAGTAACATTCCACTACTATTAATTACATCCTCATCAAGCTGCATTCCCACTTGAACTTGATCTAATCCTATACGTTTTTGTTTGTATTCAGCTATAACCATAAAACACCGCTCCTTAATTATCAAATTCTAAGTATTATAAATAGTAAGAAGCACAAATCACCTCTTAACAATCCCCCAAGTTTTTTTATAAATAAGTGTTATTTAACTAAATTTTCAATGTAATATTCATATTATAACATAAAAAGACAAAAAGTAAATGTTTAACAGAGGTATAATAAATAAGAAATTAGTTATAATAATATAGGTACATCAAACAAATCTTATATGTACACATTTAAGGAGGAAATTAACTATGGCAAGAAACAATAACAACAACAACAGAAACAATAACAATAATAACAACAATAACAACAACAACAACAAAAACAACAATAACAATAACAACAATAACAACAACAACAACAGAAACAACAACAACAATAACCAAAACATGAATACTGAGTTTGGTAGAGACGAATAATAAAATGCCAAATAAAAGTAACAACAAAAGCAACAAAGATAGAAATAGCATCAACGATAACAACTTCGAAACAACAAAAAGAGTAGGATTTGGTATGGAAGATCTGAATCAATATTTGATTAGGAAAGATTTTAATCAAAGCAATAGAGATGAAGAAAATCACACATACTAAATCAATAATAGACCTATCGTAATGATAGGTCTATTTACATATCATATATTATTAACTCATCCTATGACTCTTACTTCGTAAGTGATTGCAAAAAAAATTTGAATATGATATTTTAAATAGGTAGTAATTAAATAATTAAGATGTTAAGGTTAAAGCCTTTTAGGGTTAAGACCTTAAAGTTAAGGTGTTGAAAGGAGATTTTATGAAGTTAATATTTTTTTCTGACATACATGGTTCTGAATATTATGCAAAGAAGGCAATTGAAGTACTTAAAGAAGAAAAGGGTGATTATATTGTTTTATTAGGGGATTTGCTTTACCACGGTCCTAGAAATGATCTTCCAAAAGAATATAACCCTAAGGGTGTAATAGAATTACTTAATGCAAACAAGAACAATATAATAGCAGTACGAGGCAATTGTGATAGTGAAGTAGATCAAATGGTTTTAAAGTTTCCAATGATGTCTGATTATACAATCATCGTTAATAATGATAAAAAAATATTTGCCACTCATGGACATATTTATAATGAAGCCAACATGCCACAGCTAAATGAAAAAGACATACTAATTCACGGACACACCCATATACCTGTAGCAAAAGAAAAAGAAGGGATATTTATACTAAATCCTGGTTCTATATCCTTACCTAAAGAAAATAATCCATCAAGTTTTGGAGTTATGACAGAAAATGAATTTCTAATTAAAACATTTGATGGCCAAATTATTAAACAAATAAAATTATAAAAATTTTATAAATAAAACAAACCACAAATATTAACATTTGGTGGTTTGTTTTGTTATATATAAAGAAACCAGTTAAGTCTATATACAAGTATTTTTAAAGTAACTTTCCTCGGGCACCCCACTCAGGAAGTTCACTTATTGTTATATAAATGTGATCAGTTGGGATATTACAATAAGTTGTTATACAGGTAGATAGTTTTTCAATCAATATTTCCTTATACTTTCTTTCAGCAGACCCAAATAATTTCACTTCTAAGTAAGCAGAGTTTTTTTCTTCTCCAGATAAAAAGATAGACATACTATCTTGGAAAGTAATCATTAAAGACTTTTCAGTTTTTCCAGGTATAGTGGTTATGATTTGTCCAAATTCTTTTTTTAAAACTTCTTTAAGATTATTATCTAAAGCTGTAGAAACTTGTGTAGTAATGAGTGGCATAGTAAAAAACCTCCTAAAATATGACTATTTTTTAAAACATAAAAATATTATACAATAATACTTATAAAACGCAAAGTTAATGTTTTATATATGTTAATTTAATAATTTAATATAAATTTAAAACAAATGAAATAATCACATGATAGAATGGAAATATAAGTATAGGATAATAATAGAAATAAATATAATAATATTTATTTTAAAGTTTAGGAGATATATTTACTATGGATAAATTAGAATTAATTGCACCTTGTGTTTTTGGCTTAGAATCGGTTTTAAAAAATGAAATTCAACAGTTAGGATACACAATAACTCAGGTTGAAGATGGAAGGGTAACATTTGAAGGAGATACAAAAGCTATATGTCGCAGTAATATTTTTATTAGAACAGCAGAGCGCATATTGCTTAAGGTTGGGACATTTAAGGCAACATCATTTGATGAATTGTTTGAAAAAACAAAAGCTTTAGAATGGGAAAGATACTTAACCAAAGATAGTAAATTTTGGGTTACAAAGGCATCATCTATCAAATCAAAATTATTTAGTACATCAGACATTCAATCCTTAGTTAAAAAAGCAATTGTTGATAGCCTAAAGAAATCTTATAATATAGACTGGTTTTCTGAAACAGGTGAAGAGTATCCTATTAGAGTGTTTCTGTTAAAAGATGAAGTAACAATCGCAATTGATACAAGTGGAGAATCTCTTCATAAAAGAGGATATAGAGAAATGACTAGTGGAGCACCTGTTAGTGAAACATTGGCATCAGGGATGATACAACTAACGCCATGGAATAAAGATAGAGTTTTAATAGATCCTTTTTGTGGTAGTGGTACCATTCCTATAGAAGCAGCAATGATGGGTGCTAATATTGCTCCAGGATTAAATAGAGCCTTTCAATCAGAAAACTGGAGTAATATTATAGATAAAAAAAGTTGGTTTAGCGCAATTGATGAAGCTCACGATATAATGGATGATTCAATTGAATTAGACATACAAGGATATGATATAGATGAGAATGTATTAAAAGGGGCTAGGCATAATGCAAAGTTAGCAGGTGTTGATCATCTTATACATTTTCAAAGAAGAGACGTTAAAGATTTGAGTAGCTCAAAAAAATATGGCTTTATTATTACAAATCCTCCATATGGGGAAAGAATGGGAACAAAAGAGTCAATAAAAACGTTATATAATGATATGGGAAATGTTTTTAGAAATCTAGATGCTTGGTCCTACTTTGTAATTACTTCTTATGAAGATATAGAAAAAGATTTTAGAAAATCAGCCACTAAGAAAAGAAAATTATATAACGGAATGTTAAAAACAAGCTACTATCAATTTTATGGCCCAAAGCCTACTAAAAAGTAATACATTTTAAAGGGGGAGTTATTATGAAGAAGATTAAGAACTTATTCATTGTTTTCACTATATTGTCTTTGATTTTTCAAAGTACAACTACATTCAGTAATGTATATGATAACTCCGAGATAAATGCTTTAAGAGTAAAGAATGATCTTTCTCTTGTTGAAACAAATAGTCTAATCCCTGAAAATGGTTTTCTTCATAATTTAATGATGAATCAAGAAGAGCAAAGAGCGACTTTTAATGAGGTTGATGAAGTTGATGAAGTTGAAGAACTTGTTACACTTATTACAAATGAAAGTCCTAATGTTAGTATTATCTTAGATGATTTATTTATAGAATATAATGATATATTTGGATACCCATTTATTGATAACAACAATAGAACCCAAGTGCCATTAAGATTAACAATGGAAGCATTTGGTGCTAAGGTAGAATGGGATCCTATAGAGTCAGTAGCTTCTGTTATTAAAAATAATACTTTGGTAGAAGTCCCAATTGGTGAATCATATGTAAAGGTCAATGGGGAAGAAATACAAAATGAAACTGAGGCTATAATAATTGATAGCCGTACATATATACCTATAAGAATAGTTCTTGAGGCATTTGGTGCAGAGGTGCACTGGGATAGAGATAATTATTTTGTTATTGTTAATTCAACAACAAGTCAAAATGTTTTGCTATCATTGCCAAGAAAATTTGATTACAGAACAACAGGAAGAACCACTTCAGTAAAAAATCAAGGCAACTTAGGTACTTGTTGGGCCTTTGCAACATTAGGCGCTTTAGAAAGTTCATTAATGCCAGGAGAACGATGGTCATTTTCTGAAGATCATCTTAGTATTCAACACGGCTTCAATTTAGGTCAAAATGAAGGTGGAGAATACAATATGTCATTAGCCTATTTAGCTAGATGGTCTGGGCCGATAAGGGAAGTTGATGATGTATATGGGGATGGGATTTCGCCTACAAATATACCAGCAGTAAAGCATTTACAAGAAGCAATAATTTTACCAAGTAAAAATTATAATGAAATTAAAAAAGCAATCTATCTACATGGGGGGGTTCAAACTTCTATATATTCCCCTATACAAGATTCAAATTTTAATTCTAATTATTATAACTATGAAAGGGCTGCTTTATATAACTTTGACAATAGAAGATCAAATCATGATGTTGTTATTATTGGTTGGGACGATGATTACCCAAAAGAGAACTTTTTAGTTCAACCTCAAGGAAATGGTGCTTTTATAGCAAAAAACAGTTGGGGACCAGATTTTGGAGAAGAAGGGTACTTTTATGTTTCTTACTATGATAGAAATGTTGGTATAAACAATATTGTTTATACAAGAATCGATAACCCAGACAATTACGATAATATCTATCAAACAGATTGGCTTGGTTGGGTTGGAAACTTAGGGTATAATTCAGAAACAGCATATTTTTCAAATGTTTATAAAACAGAGAACAGAGAAATATTAAGAGCTGTTAGCTTTTATGCTACAGATGACAATACAACGTATGAAATATATTACGTAGATGAATTTCTTAATGAATATAGTTTAAGAGAAAAAGACTTTATACAAGCAGGTGAGCTTAGCTTTGCTGGGTACTATACAATTGATTTTGAAAAAGATATTATTATAGAAGAGAATACATCCTTTGCAGTTATTGTTAAAATTACAACGCCAGGGGCCTCATTTCCAGTTGCTATAGAATTTAACGCTGGAAAACATACAGCTAATGTAGTAATAGATGATGGCCAAGGATACATAAGTTACGATGGACATCACTGGGAAAGTACAGAAGAAAAGCAACAAAGTAATGTTTGCTTAAAAGCCTTTACTGACACTTATATTGGATAATGGAAAACATATAAAAGTTCGGCTCTTTGTCAATAGTTGGGGGGGATTGGTTTCAATTCCCCTCCATTCTTGGCTTTAGAGCTATTTTTGTATTCTATAATATAATACGCATTTT
>NZ_SMAL01000021.1 GCF_004342165.1 Natranaerovirga pectinivora
ATTAACATGTTAAAGGGAATTGAGGATAAGTGCATTATTTTTTTACAAAAAAATAATGTTGAGGTTTTTACACCCCAACATTTATTATAGAACCTTTTTTTTATCTATTGTATTTCTTAACTCTATAACTATTTTATCTTCTAATTCTTTATTGCCATATCTGCTTTTATTATATAACTTTATTAGTTCTTCAGATCCTTCATAAGCCATATCTCCATTCCATTTACATAAATCTGTATAAACTTCTTCTGGTGTATAGCTACTTTTGAAAGAATAACCATTTTTTATTTTTTGGAAAATCCATACCCTATATAAGTACCTTATTCTTTCTTTGTTATCTTTTAAATCTTCCCATTTTTTTTCTTTCTCTATTGATTTATCTATCCAATTATTTATTTTTTCTAGATATTTTTCTTTTAAGTCTTTCCAATTCATTATCATTTCTTTTTCTTCTTCATAAAGAACATTTTTATTTTCTTTATTTAAGTATTCCATTAAAATTTTAAAAAATGATATTAACCCTTTTATTACTTTATGAAATATAACAGCCATTAAATAAATGAATAAAATACCTATTAAAATAATGACGCCATATAAAACTACTAATTTAATAACTTCTATTATCTTATCTAAAAGAGTTTCATCTTTTATTATGGCTGAGTCAATATATTCTAACTCTCCTGGCCCCATATTTTCTGAAGTAGAGTATGAAATCATATTGGTAAACAAACCATAAAGAAAGTAAATCACCTTACCAATAGATTTAATAACTGTTAATATAATATCCCTAATATGATTAATGGTGGATACAATAAATATCAATACTATTGCTACTACAGTTAATACTAAATTATTCTTAACCAATGACTTAGGTACATTGACTTTATCATTATCTGGTGTAACAATCATTTTTATTTCTAAAGCATTTATCCTTATAAGTCCTATTATAAGTGTTATAACTGCCGCTACCTGAATCATACTATTATATGGCTTAAGTTTTTCTACGTAAAAAAATGATAACAATAGTAATGTATATGACACAATACACATCATAATAATATTAGAAGGTAATAAACCGCCCCATTCATTATCCATAAAACTTTTACCTCTATAGAATATAAATGTATTCAATAGTGTTAATATGAAAACTTGAAATATAGAATAGTCAAAGAACCATTGTATATTAACAAAAGATATGATAACGCCTATTATAAGATAAAGGGCTACGTTCTTATTTTTACCCACTATTTTTCTAAATATAGACCCTGCACCATATGAAAATAATAAAGTTATTAACCATAAATAAACTTCATTAACATTTAAAATATAAATACTAAACATAATAAGCAAAGGCAGAAAAATAATAATTTCAATTAATCCTTGAACAACACTTTTAAATATTAATTTCATAGTATACCTTCTTTATTGTTTATTTCCTATTCTTCAAGAAAGATAACTTTTACTGTATTCCCAAGCCTAGTAAGGTTATTAATTTGATATTGTATATTATCATCCATATAAGCTGAAAAAATCATATAATCTATATTGCTATTACCTTTATTAACTTCTTCTTCTAAATATTTATGAAATGTACACTTACTTTTAATAATCAACTTAGCCATTAATTCATACATATACAATAAATGGTCCTCGCTAGAATCAGGATGTATATAGATTAAATCATCTTCAAAATCAACTATTTCACCATTAGTACCAAACCCTGTTTCTACACCTGAAGTTATAAAACTATTAGCTACTGTTGCGCAATAACTTATTCCTTTTTCTATTGAATCTACTATATCAGATACTTCCCATTGGCCTTCTCTTATATCTACATTTAATAAAATCATTAATTTCCGATCTGCTGTATAGTCATATTTATTTACTTGTAAATGCCCCATCTTAGCTGTTGAACTCCAGTTAATATCCTTCATAGAGTCATTGTTATGATACTCTCTAACACCAGATATCATAAAGGGATCTTCAATAATCCACCTTTTTACTAAAATATCACCCCGTAGGCTATTATTAGGAAAAGGAATTTCTTCCATAGGCACCAGTTTAGGAAAAACGATTAAAAAACTTTCTAACTCCATATCAAGATAATTTCTTTTTCCTAAAGATATAAAATCCCCACATGTTAGTGAAACAGAATTCATCTTGTAACAACCTCTTTTTTTAGGTATAATGCTGTACTTTCTTAACACTCTCATAAAAGGAAATAAGCTAAAAACACTACTGTGGTATTCTTCATTTTTAACTACTCTGTTTTCTTCTTTGCTAAAAAATAAATTCTTATTTATTTTTGATTCAACTTTTAGCCATGGTATAGGTAATAGTTTATAATTGACAATTTCCTCTACCATTTGTACTTCACTGTCTACGAATACTCTTTCTATATTAAAATACCTGTTGTATTTTATCCTTTTTAATCCCCACTTTTTTACAATCCAACTTTGAAAATACATAAAAATAAATGTTGAAATGAACAACCATTGAACCCACATTATTTTCTCATCCCTTGCACCAACTTATATTCAGTTGGTACAATAATTTTTTTTAGTATACTATCAATAATCATTTCTGCACTTTCACCTTGGATTTTTAAAGTTCTTTTTAATACCAGCCTATGAGCCAGCACCGCTTTAGACATCTTCTTTACATCATCAGGTAACACATAATCTCTGCCTTGTATAATTGCATATATCATTGTTGCTTTTAGTAAGGCCTGACTCCCCCTTGGGCTTACACCTAATACAATATTTTCATGTTTTCTAGTCATTTCAACTATTTCCATAATATATTTCATTATTTCATCACTTATATGCACTTTTGGATATAAGTGAGATGCCTCTATTATATTCTCTATCATAGCTACACTTTTTAATTCTTCCATAGGGTTATTTTCTTTAAATCTCTTTAATATATTAAAACCTTCATCAAATGTTGGATAACCCATATTTATCTTAAATAAAAATCTATCTAATTGAGCCTCAGGTAAAGGAAATGTTCCACCTGTTTCTATTGGATTTTGTGTTGCTATTACCATAAAAGGTTTTTCTAGTATTTTAGTTACACCATCAATTGTAACCTGTTTCTCTTCCATTGCTTCTAATAAACTTGATTGTGTTCTTGGCGTAGCTCTATTTATTTCATCTGCTAATAATATATTGGTGAAAATAGGTCCAGGTCTAAATTCAAATTCACTATTCTTTTGATTATAAAAATTAATGCCTGTTACATCAGAGGGTAAAAGATCCGGTGTAAATTGTATTCTTTTAAATGAGCAATCTACAGACTTAGCAAGGCTTTTTGCTAATAGTGTTTTACCTGTTCCTGGAACATCTTCAAGCAAAACATGACTTGATGAAATGAGGGATATTATAAGTAAATCAATAATATCATCTTTACCAATGATAACTTTTTGTATATTAGCTTTTATACCATCTACCGTTACTTTAATCTTATCTAAATTCATATAAATAACAACCTCTCTTGTCTGATTTATTTATTACATTTGTAATACTTATTTTATTATACTCTTTAACAGTATTTACATCAACCTTTTTCTATGAAATTTAAATAATTAATTACTATTTACCAAAGAATATATATATAATATGTACAAATTATCCAAATAATATAATTTAGTATTAATGTATTAATAAACTTATGTAAACTAAATTTTAGTTTTAGGTATATCCATGTAACTCATTATTCCCTCATTGGAATAGATTCTTGACAACAAAAAAAAGACTATATAATAGTCTTTTTTTATTTTATGAGTCACCCGGGGCTCGAACCCGGGACAACTGGATTAAAAGTCCAGTGCTCTACCAGCTGAGCTAGTAACCCATATAATGCCCAGAGGCGGAATCGAACCACCGACACGAGGATTTTCAGTCCTCTGCTCTACCGACTGAGCTATCTGGGCAATTGAAATTGCGGGAGCAGGACTCGAACCTACGACCTTCGGGTTATGAGCCCGACGAGCTGCCAACTGCTCCATCCCGCGTTAGAATGGTGGGAGAAGGATTCGAACCTTCGAAGTCAGAAACAACAGATTTACAGTCTGCCCCCTTTGGCCACTCGGGAACCCCACCAAAATACCAAGCCGACGATCGGACTCGAACCGATAACCTGCTGATTACAAGTCAGCTGCTCTGCCAATTGAGCCACGTCGGCGTATAACCTAATAAAATACCAATTTTAAAACCTACTAGCCATAAAGGCTTATATTTTATGTCCTTATTCAAGGAACTAGATTTTAAAGTGGGCGCAACAGGGCTCGAACCTGTGACCCCCTGCTTGTAAGGCAGGTGCTCTCCCAGCTGAGCTATGCGCCCCGAACGACCCAGAAGGGACTCGAACCCTCGACCTCCGGCGTGACAGGCCGGCGTTCTAACCAACTGAACCACTGGGCCAAATTGTCGTCGTTTGTTTTAAAGCATTGTATACTTTAAAAACTACATACTGAGAAGAAGTTTTGTAACGGTTCATTCTAATGTTTTTGACATATTGTATTTGTCTTTATTTAAGACAGATACGCGTCTGC
>NZ_SMAL01000022.1 GCF_004342165.1 Natranaerovirga pectinivora
TAGATTAAGATAGTAAGAGCGTAGGGTGGATGCCTTGGCACTGAGAGCCGATGAAGGACGTGATAAGCTGCGAAAAGCTTCGGGGAGGCGCAAATAGCCATTGATCCGGAGATATCCGAATGGGGAAACCCGGCTGAGAAAAGCTCAGTCACTATTAAGTGAATACATAGCTTAATAGAGGGAACTCGGGGAACTGAAACATCTAAGTACCCGAAGGAGGAGAAAGAAACATCGATTTCCTAAGTAGTGGCGAGCGAAAGGGAAAGAGCCCAAACCTATAAACTTGTTTATAGGGGTTGAGGACTGCATAAGGTATTCTAGAAGGTTAGTCGAATGGTTTTGGGAAAGCCAACCAAAGAGGGTGAAAGTCCTGTAGACGAAAACTAGACAGAGCTGGCAGGATCCAGAGTACCACGGGACACGAGAAACCCTGTGGGAAACAGGGGGGACCACCCCCCAAGGCTAAATACTCCTCAGTGACCGATAGCGCATAGTACTGTGAAGGAAAGGTGAAAAGAACCCCGGGAGGGGAGTGAAAAAGAACCTGAAACCCTATGTTTACAAGCAGTGGAAGGCCGTATATATATCAGGCCGACCGCGTACTTTTTGTAGAACGGTCCGGCGAGTTACATTTGTTGGCAAGGTTAAGGACTAAAGGTCTGGAGCCGAAGGGAAACCAAGTCTTAATAGGGCGTTGAGTCAGCAGGTGTAGACCCGAAACCGGGTGACCTACCCATGTCCAGGTTGAAGTTACCGTAAAAGGTAATGGAGGACCGAACTCACATGTGTTGAAAAACGTGGAGATGAGGTGTGGGTAGCGGAGAAATTCCAATCGAACCCGGAGATAGCTGGTTCTCCTCGAAATAGCTTTAGGGCTAGCCTTGATGGAGTCTAATGGAGGTAGAGCACTGAATTGCCTAGGGGGCGTCAAAGCTTACCGAAGCATATCAAACTCCGAATGCCATATAGATGCTCATCAGGAGTCAGACTGCGCGAGATAAGTTGGGTAGTCAAAAGGGAAAGAGCCCAGACCACCAGCTAAGGTCCCAAAGTATGTGTTAAGTGGAAAAGGATGTGAGATTTCAGAGACAACTAGGATGTTGGCTTAGAAGCAGCCACTCATTCAAAGAGTGCGTAATAGCTCACTAGTCGAGAGATCTTGCGCCGAAAATGTCCGGGGCTAAAACACAACACCGAAGCTGTGGAATTGAACATAGTTCAATTGGTAGAGGAGCATTCTTATTTGGGAGGAAGCTGTACCGTAAGGAGCAGTGGACTAATAAGAAGAGAGAATGCCGGAATGAGTAGCGAGAGAGAAGTGAGAATCTTCTCGGCCGAATATCCAAGGTTTCCAGAGTAAAGCTGATCTTCTCTGGGTAAGTCGGGACCTAAGGCGAGGACGAGAGTCGTAGTCGATGGACAACAGGTTGAAATTCCTGTACCGCATATAAACAGAACTGTGGGGACGCAGAAGGATAGGAGAAGCGGGGAATGGAAAGACCCGCTCAAGCACAAAGGATAGTCTGGTAGGCAAATCCGCCAGATGTTTCTGAAGTGTGACGAGGACCGAAATTAAGTAGGGAAGTCTCTGAATCTATGCTGCCAAGAAAAGCCGCTATTGTTTTATATGTGCCCGTACCGTAAACCGACACAGGTGGATGAGGAGAGAATCCTAAGGCCGACGGGAGAAGCGTTGTTAAGGAACTCGGCAAAATGACCCCGTAACTTCGGGAGAAGGGGTGCCTGTAGAAATACAGGCCGCAGAGAATAGGCCCAAGCGACTGTTTAGCAAAAACACAGGTCTCTGCAAAACCGAAAGGTGAAGTATAGGGGCTGACGCCTGCCCGGTGCTGGAAGGTTAAGGGGAGTGGTTAGGAGCAATCCGAAGCTATGAACTTAAGCCCCAGTAAACGGCGGCCGTAACTATAACGGTCCTAAGGTAGCGAAATTCCTTGTCGGGTAAGTTCCGACCCGCACGAAAGGCGTAACGATTTGGGCACTGTCTCGACAACGCGCCCGGTGAAATTGTAGTACCGGTGAAGATGCCGGTTACCCGCGACAGGACGGAAAGACCCCGTGGAGCTTTACTCCAGCTTGATACTGGGATTCGGTATTACATGTACAGGATAGGAGGGAGACTAAGAAGGTAGGACGCCAGTCTTGCCAGAGTCGACGTTGGGATACCTCCCTTGTAGTACTGGATTTCTAACCTATACCAGTGATCCTGGTAAGGGACAATGTCAGGTGGGGAGTTTGACTGGGGCGGTCGCCTCCGAAAAGGTATCGGAGGCGCTCAAAGGTCATCTCAGAATGGTTGGAAATCATTCGAAGAGTGCAAAGGCATAAGATGGCTTGACTGTGACACCGACGGGTGGAGCAGGTACGAAAGTAGGACTTAGTGATCCGGTGGTATAAAGTGGGATTGCCATCGCTCAACGGATAAAAGCTACCCCGGGGATAACAGGCTTATCACTCCCAAGAGTTCACATCGACGGAGTGGTTTGGCACCTCGATGTCGGCTCATCGCATCCTGGGGCTGTAGTAGGTCCCAAGGGTTGGGCTGTTCGCCCATTAAAGCGGTACGCGAGCTGGGTTCAGAACGTCGTGAGACAGTTCGGTCCCTATCCGTCGTGGGCGCAGGATATTTGAGAGGAGCTGTCCTTAGTACGAGAGGACCGGGATGGACGAACCGCTGGTGTATCTGTTGTACTACCAAGTGCATAGCAGAGTAGCCAAGTTCGGAAGGGATAAACGCTGAAGGCATCTAAGCGTGAAGCCTCCCTCAAGATAAGATATCCCATAGCGCAAGCTAGTAAGACCCCTTGAAGACTACAAGGTAGATAGGTTGGAGGTGTAAGTGTGGTAACACATTTAGCTGACCAATACTAATAGGTCGAGGTCTTAATCTAAT
>NZ_SMAL01000023.1 GCF_004342165.1 Natranaerovirga pectinivora
CCCGGTTCTCCTGGTTCTCCTGGTTCACTTGGCTCTCCTGGTTCTCCCGGTTCTCCTGGTTCTCCCGGTTCTCCTGGTTCTCCTGGTTCACTTGGGTCTCCTGGTTCTCCTGGTTCTCCTGGCTCTCCTGGTTCTCCTGGTTCTCCTGGCTCTCCTGGGTCACTATATTCTAATATTAACGTTATTACGGAATCTACTCCGCTCCCACCTATTTTTACTGTATATTCTCCATATGGTCCTGTTGTTTTGTATTGGAAGCTAAATTCTCCATTGCTGTTGCTTACTGTTTGGTCAACATAATCTATACTGCCATTTGGACTTATTACTTGTATTGTTATTGCTTTTTCTGCCTTTACTCCCGTTCCATTAATGTTTATTAAACCTGTTTCATCTATACTTGTTATTATTTGAATATCTGGATCACTTGGATCACTTGGTTCGCTTGGCTCTCCTGGCTCTCCCGGTTCTCCTGGCTCTCCTGGTTCTCCTGGCTCTCCTGGTTCTCCCGGTTCTCCTGGTTCTCCTGGTTCACTTGGCTCTCCTGGTTCTCCCGGTTCTCCTGGTTCTCCCGGTTCTCCTGGTTCTCCTGGTTCTCCTGGTTCACTTGGCTCTCCTGGTTCTCCCGGTTCTCCCGGTTCTCCTGGTTCTCCTGGTTCTCCTGGTTCTCCTGGTTCACTTGGGTCTCCTGGTTCTCCTGGTTCTCCTGGTTCTCCTGGCTCTCCTGGTTCTCCTGGTTCTCCTGGCTCTCCTGGTTCTCCTGGTTCTCCTGGCTCTCCTGGGTCACTTGGGTCACTTGGGTCACTTGGGTCTCCTGGTTCTCCCGGTTCTCCCGGTTCTCCTGGTTCACTTGGTTCGCTATATTCAAATGTTAACGTTATTACGGAATCTACTCCGCTCCCACCTATTTTTACTGTATATTCTCCATATGGTCCTGTTGTTTTGTATTGGAAGCTAAATTCCCCATTGCTGTTGCTTACTGTTTGGTCAACATAATCTAAACTTCCATTTGGACTTATTACTTGTATTGTTATTGCTTTTTCTGCCTTTACTCCCGTTCCATTAATATTTATTAAACCTGTTTCATCTATACTTGTTATTATTTGAATATCTGGATCACTTGGTTCGCTTGGGTCTCCTGGTTCACTTGGCTCTCCTGGTTCTCCTGGTTCTCCTGGTTCTCCTGGTTCTCCTGGCTCTCCTGGTTCTCCCGGTTCTCCTGGTTCTCCCGGTTCTCCTGGTTCTCCTGGTTCACTTGGCTCTCCTGGTTCTCCCGGTTCTCCTGGTTCTCCCGGTTCTCCTGGTTCTCCTGGTTCACTTGGGTCTCCTGGTTCTCCTGGTTCTCCTGGTTCTCCTGGCTCTCCTGGTTCTCCTGGTTCTCCTGGCTCTCCTGGGTCACTATATTCTAATATTAACGTTATTACGGAATCTACTCCGCTCCCACCTATTTTTACTGTATATTCTCCATATGGTCCTGTTGTTTTGTATTGGAAGCTAAATTCTCCATTGCTGTTGCTTACTGTTTGGTCAACATAATCTAAACTTCCATTTGGACTTATTACTTGTATTGTTATTGCTTTTTCTGCCTTTACTCCTGTTCCATTAATGTTTATTAAACCTGTTTCATCTATACTTGTTATTATTTGAATATCTGGATCACTTGGTTCGCTTGGGTCTCCTGGTTCTCCTGGGTCTCCTGGGTCTCCTGGTTCTCCTGGTTCACTTGGCTCTCCTGGCTCTCCCGGTTCTCCTGGTTCTCCCGGTTCTCCCGGTTCTCCTGGTTCTCCTGGTTCTCCTGGTTCTCCCGGCTCTCCCGGTTCTCCTGGTTCACTTGGTTGGCTATATTCAAATGTTAACGTTATTACGGAATCTACTCCGCTCCCTCCTATTTTTACTGTATATTCTCCATATGGTCCTGTTGTTTTGTATTGGAAGCTAAATTCTCCATTGCTGTTGCTTACTGTTTGGTCAACATAATC
>NZ_SMAL01000024.1 GCF_004342165.1 Natranaerovirga pectinivora
CCTATTAAAGAAACAGAGTTAAAGGATTATATGGTCCAGAATAAATAGATTATGCGAAATAAATTAAATGCGACAACTTACTTGACAAATACCGTTATTGGGTGGGAAAAGTTACTTCATAGATTATTAGTAGATAGTTCGTTAAATGGTGAATGGTATTTATGTGATGATTCATTTATGTATAATTTTAATAATTTTGTGGAGGCAATAAACGATAGTTCTATTTTAAATGATAATTTTGAATTGCTAGAAGTTGTTTCCTTCGAAGAAGCAGAAATATTATTGCACTCTCATAATATTAAATTCTCATTGATTGAAACTCCTATTAAAAAGAATGCTAACATTATTGAACATAACATAACGGTCTGTAGATTAAAAGAAATAATAAGTGATAATGAAAGTTTAACTATGTTTAAAGAGTTTCCGTACATCAGCTAACAAGATTATACCCGTTCGCTAAAGCACATTCCTTCACTGGGTGCAAGCACCGCCTGAGAAGAAGGGCTCTGTGGTCCAGTTCAGGAACGTCGGTAATAATAATAAAACGTTAGGTGACAAATAGTGCTAGATTCTTCTTAAAAAACATATGTAAAAAATTGGAGAGATTAGATGAAAAGCAAATTGTTAAGTATTAAAGGAACATGGAGAGAAGTAGCTGATTCAGCTAGAACAACAATAAATAAAGAGGCTGGTACTGGGGAACCAACTTCAAATTGGAAAAGAAGAATGCTTTTATCAGAGCATTCTCCTATCAGACAACTTTTGATCAATGCTAAATGGTATGAACTCAAGTATTGGGTATCTGTTCATCTTGTGAGACATAAATACGGAATTGAACATTGGGTAAGAACACAAAGAACAGATAGAACAGGATTAAATAGAGATGAATTACCTCAAGGGAATACTGTGGAACATGAAATTTTGGCTTCGGCTCAAGCCTTGATTAATATCTCTCGTAAGAGATTATGTATGCAAGCATCAAAAGAGACAAGAGAAGCATGGGAAAGCTTATTAGAGACAGTAAAGGAAAGAGAACCAGAGTTGTATGAAGCATGTGTTCCTGATTGTATATATCGTGGATGGTGCTATGAATATAAATCATGTGGATATCATAAAACCAAGGAATATGAAAAAAGATTGATGGAATATAGGGAAGGAGTTAATCAATAATTTGAAGAAAATTGGTTATTTCTGAACTATCCATCACATAACAGAGCGTTCCCAACATCCATCAGCATTTCGGGTTGGGCGTTGTGAGAGCTGACGGACGTCGTGAACACTTGGAACGTTAGGTGACATTTCAATATGAGAAGGGCTCTGTAGTCATAAATGCTTTGTTATTGGCTACAATAGCGAACTATCTGTGGACAATCGGAGGATATAGAATGAATAATAAGGATTGTTTTGTTTGTAATTGGATAGATAGAATTAGTATAAATGAGCAAAAATACTTTATTGCAGAATTGGAAACAGGATATGTTTTTTTGAGCAGTAAATGGCAGTATTTTAAAGGTTATACATTCTTCTTGAGTAAAATTCATGTTAGCGAACTACATTTGATGCCTATAGAATTTAGAAAGAAATTTCTATTTGAGATGACCATTGTATCAGAAGCAGTGCAAAATGCTTTTAAAGCAGTTAAAATTAATTGTGAATCATTGGGAAATTCATGTTCACACGTGCATTGGCATATTATTCCACGATATGAAAATGACCCTCTTCCTGAAAAAGCAATTTGGAATATCGATAGGAGTACCCTATGTGTTAGGATAGTTGTCGTATAGAAAAAAGTGTATAATAAAACTACGACAATAACCTGAGGAGAATTGATATGCCAAAAAACAACAAT
>NZ_SMAL01000025.1 GCF_004342165.1 Natranaerovirga pectinivora
CGGTATTTGTCAAGTAAGTTGTCGCATTTAATTTATTTCGCATAATCTATTTATTCTGGACCATATAATCCTTTAACTCTGTTTCTTTAATAGGATTTAGTGCTACATATTTAGGTAATGACCAGTCTCTAATGTTTTTAGACCATCTTTGTGGATTTCTTGACTTGGCTTCTTCATAAGTCTTAATACGTTTTTTCATTATTTCTTTATCTAAGCCATAGTGTCTTTGATAAGGCGTTAAGAACTTAATTCCGCTATGTAAATGCTTTGTATTATACCAATGCACAAACTTTTGCACCCATTTTCTTGCTTCTTCTAGGCTAGAAAACCCCTTGAAAGGATACTTTGGTCTATACTTCATGGTTTTAAATAGTGATTCTGA
This sequence comes from Natranaerovirga pectinivora, assembly GCF_004342165.1. Lineage (NCBI taxonomy): Bacteria > Bacillati > Bacillota > Clostridia > Lachnospirales > Natranaerovirgaceae > Natranaerovirga > Natranaerovirga pectinivora. The sequence continues at coordinate 383 of NZ_SMAL01000025.1, forward strand.
ATATGGGTTATCATTACTTACTCTTGGTCTTGAAAAAGAGCCTTGTACTCCTAGCTTTTCTAGTGTAGATAGAAATGTAGCTGCTTTCATTGGACTACCATTATCAGAGTGTAAAATTAATGGCTTTCCGGATATACCTTGTGATAATGTGGTTCTTTTTATTAAATGCTCTGCGTATTCAGCTTTCTCTGACTCCCAGACTTCATAGCCTACTATTAATCTACTAAACATATCTAGGATTAAATAAAGCTTGTAGTATTGGCCCTTGATTGCGGCATTTAACCATGTTATATCCCAAGTCCATACTTGGTTTGATTTTGTAGCTATATGTGTAGGTACTTCCCTTTTTACAGGTGTTTTGGTTCTACTTCTATGGGTATTCATTTTTTCTTCTCTCAATATACGGTGGATAGTTGATTCTGATGCTAAGTACTTACCTTGCTCTGCTAGCTTAGGGACTATCTGCGCTGGTACTAAATCAGCAAATTCTGGGCTATTTACTGTTTTAAGGACTTCACAACGTTCCTCTTGTGACAGCTTATTTTTAGGTGTAGGTCTTTTAACAAGCGGTCTCTGATCGCTTATTATACTACCTTCGTTAGTCCACCTTTGGTATGTACGATCGGTTATATCTAGTTCTTTACATGCAGTTTTTAATCTAGCACCATTGTGTCTGGCTTCATTAATCAGCTCTACTGCTGTTATACGATCTGAGTCACTGATTAGTCTTCCTCGTGGTCCCCCCAGATCGCGTTTGCCTTTTTTCTTAAGACTAGTAAGGCAGCTGTTTCTGCTAATGCTTTTTCTTTATACCTCAATTCTTTCTCAAGATTTTTGTTTTTGAGTTTTTCTTCTTTAATCTCCTCATTCATTTCATGAGGATCTTTTGAAAGAGTAGTATTAGCTTTAAGGCACTGTTTACTCCATGTTTTTACGTCATCTATATAAATACCTTTATTTCTACAGTAAGCAGACAGTTCTTCTTCTGTTAGGGTATAAGTTTCAAGTACTATGCGAAATTTTTCTTCTGAACTTAGTTTGCTTGAATGTTTGTTATTGCTTGGTGTATGATTTTGGTTTTGTTCTTTAGATTTAGCACGCGTCCACGTGTATATAGTAGATGGAGCTATTCCCAGTTCTTTTGATATCTGCGGTACGGATTCATTAAGGTCTTCTAATCTTTTTAGAATTGATTCTTTGAATTCTTTGGTGTATTGATTGTTCTTATTGTTGTTTTTTGGCATATCAATTCTCCTCAGGTTATTGTCGTAGTTTTATTATACACTTTTTTCTATACGACAACTATCCTAACACATAGGG
>NZ_SMAL01000026.1 GCF_004342165.1 Natranaerovirga pectinivora
TCCATAGAAAGGAGGTGATCCAGCCGCACCTTCCGATACGGCTACCTTGTTACGACTTCACCCCAGTCATCGACTTCACCTTCGACGGCTCTCTCCTTGCGGTTGAGTCACCGGCTTCGGGCGCTTCCGACTCCCATGGTGTGACGGGCGGTGTGTACAAGGCCCGGGAACGTATTCACCGCGACATTCTGATTCGCGATTACTAGCAATTCCAGCTTCATGTAGTCGAGTTGCAGACTACAATCCGAACTGAGATGACTTTTTTGGGGTTGGCTCCAGATCACTCCTTCGCTTCCCTTTGTCGTCACCATTGTAGCACGTGTGTAGCCCAAGTCATAAGGGGCATGATGATTTGACGTCATCCCCACCTTCCTCCGAGTTATCCCCGGCAGTCTCTCTAGAGTCCCCAACCGAATTGCTGGCTACTAAAGATAAGGGTTGCGCTCGTTGCGGGACTTAACCCAACATCTCACGACACGAGCTGACGACAACCATGCACCACCTGTCACCTCTGCTCCGAAGAGAAGGTCCCGTTACGGACCGGTCAGAGGGATGTCAAGACTTGGTAAGGTTCTTCGCGTTGCTTCGAATTAAACCACATGCTCCACTGCTTGTGCGGGCCCCCGTCAATTCCTTTGAGTTTCAATCTTGCGATCGTACTCCCCAGGTGGAGTGCTTAATGTGTTAACTTCGGCACCGAAGGTCTGTCGACCCCCGACACCTAGCACTCATCGTTTACGGCGTGGACTACCAGGGTATCTAATCCTGTTCGCTCCCCACGCTTTCGTGCCTCAGCGTCAGTTACAGTCCAGTAAGCCGCCTTCGCCACTGGTGTTCCTCCTAATATCTACGCATTTCACCGCTACACTAGGAATTCCACTTACCTCTCCTGCACTCTAGCTACACAGTTTCAAATGCAGTCCCAGGGTTGAGCCCTGGGCTTTCACATCTGACTTGCATAGCCGCCTACGCACCCTTTACACCCAGTAATTCCGGATAACGCTTGCCCCCTACGTATTACCGCGGCTGCTGGCACGTAGTTAGCCGGGGCTTCTTAGTCAGGTACCGTCATTATCTTCCCTGCTGATAGAAGTTTACAATCCGAAGACCTTCTTCCTTCACGCGGCGTTGCTGCATCAGGGTTTCCCCCATTGTGCAATATTCCCCACTGCTGCCTCCCGTAGGAGTTTGGGCCGTGTCTCAGTCCCAATGTGGCCGATCACCCTCTCAGGTCGGCTACTGATCGTCGCCTTGGTAAGCCATTACCTTACCAACTAGCTAATCAGACGCGGGCCCATCCTATACCACCGGAGTTTTTACCTCAGTAAGATGCCTTACTGGGGTCTTATGCAGTATTAGCAACGATTTCTCGTTGTTATCCTCCTGTATAGGGCAGGTTGCCCACGCGTTACTCACCCGTCCGCCGCTAACTCATATCAAATCCACCCGAAGGCTTCATTGATATTCGTCCGCTCGACTTGCATGTGTTAGGCACGCCGCCAGCGTTCATCCTGAGCCAGGATCAAACTCTCAATTTA
>NZ_SMAL01000027.1 GCF_004342165.1 Natranaerovirga pectinivora
GGTTCTATAATAAATGTTGGGGTGTAAAAACCTCAACATTATTTTTTTGTAAAAAAATAATGCACTTATCCTCAATTCCCTTTAACATGTTAATTGACGAGAAAAACAAATCGAAAGGAATGATTATAAGTGCAATCTAATTCTATCAGTAAATTACTAAAATTAAAAGAGGTACAGGTAAAAAATATTGATTATGGAGATCATTTTATTAAGTTTTTTCTTGAAACTAAACCTAAGGAACACTCTTGTCCTTGTTGTGGTTCAAAAACAAGTAAAATACATGATTACCGTAACCAAGTTATTAAAGATATTCCTCTTCAATTCCAAAGAACTTACTTTGTTTTAAAGAAACGTAGATATGTTTGCTCCTGCGGCAAACGATTTTATGAATCTTATGATTTTTTACCTAGATACTCTCGTATGACTATTCGCTTAGTTCATTTTATTTGCAAGGAACTTACTAAAACTATTAGTATTACAGATATTGCTCATTCTGCTAATGTTTCTGTATCTACTATTCTACGTATTTTAAATGTTATTAACTATCCAACCCCTTCTCTTCCAAAGGTTCTTTGTATTGATGAATTTAAAGGAAATGCTGAAACTGGTAAATATCAATGTATCATCGTAGATGGAAAGAAAAATAGAGTTTTAGATATTCTTCCTGATCGCTCACAAAATCATTTAATAGATTACTTCAAACAAGTACCTAGGTATGATAGACATCGTGTAGAATTTTTTGTTTCTGATATGTGGCAACCTTACGTTGATATTGCTCGTAATTATTTCCCTAATGCAAAAATTATTATTGATAAATATCATTTTATTAGACAAGTTACTTGGGCAATTGAAAAAGTACGCAAACGTTTACAACGGTCTATGCCTATTAACTTACGTAAATACTATAAACGTAGTCGTCGATTGCTTCTTACTAGGTATTATAAACTTAAAGATGAGACTAAAAAAACAGTAGATTTAATGTTACAGTACAACGATGATTTAAGACTTGCTCACCGTTTAAAAGAATGGTTTTATGAGATTTGTCAAAGTAATAAGTACTCATATCAAAGAACTGCTTTTTATGATTGGATTAAGAATGCTGAGAAATCAGGTATTCCTGAGTTTGAAGCTTGTGCAAATACATATAGACATTGGGCCAAAGAAATACTAAATGCATTTAAGTATGGATATACCAATGGTCCAACAGAAGGATTTAATAATAAGATAAAAGTATTAAAACGCATTTCATATGGCGTTAGAAATTTCCACAGATTTAGAAATCGTATTTTACACATTACAAATTAAATAAGATGTTTTTTCTACTATTAACATGTAGCTTTATTAAGTGCACCCTAAAATGCGTATTATATTATAGAATACAAAAATAGCTCTAAAG
>NZ_SMAL01000028.1 GCF_004342165.1 Natranaerovirga pectinivora
ATTTGCGCCTCCCCGAAGCTTTTCGCAGCTTATCACGTCCTTCATCGGCTCTCAGTGCCAAGGCATCCACCCTACGCTCTTACTATCTTAATCTATAAGTTTTTAAACAAAGTTTAAAAATCTTAACCAAATTTTTCACTCTTACTTTTTCTTAGGTTTCCTTTGCGATATGATTTAGATCGCAATTGAAATCTTAGAAAACGTTAGTTTGATAAAATTTAATCCTTCAATAGTAATATTTCTTAGAATGTAACCTTTGTTACTTTGAGTTATAACGACTTTCGTCATTATATCTTTTTTCTTCTTCAATATGCAGTTTTCAAAGTACACTGTTATTTATTGGCTTACTAGCCATTACATAATAGATTTTAATGAATCTACTATCTAATCACTAGTAAAATTATTTTTTCAGCGAATGATATGATATCACATTCATTTGTATTTGTCAACACATTTCTTTTTCTCACAAACAACGCTTAGCTATCTTATCATAGCATTCTCTTTGTGTCAACTATTTATTCACGTTAATTTTTACCTTAGTTAAAGGGTTAATGGAGATAAGGAGAGTCGAACTCCTGACCCCCTGCTTGCAAGGCAGGTGCTCTCCCAACTGAGCTATACCCCCATATTAACTTGTCCAAATAATATGATTTAAATGGGCTCAAGTGGACTCGAACCACCGACCTCACGCTTATCAGGCGTGCGCTCTAACCGGCTGAGCTATGAGCCCAAAAATCTGGCAGCCACCTACTCTCCCGGGTCGTCTCCAACCAAGTACCATCGGCCGTTTATGGCTTAACCATCGTGTTCGGTATGGGAACGGGTGTTTCCCATAAACGCATCGCCACCAGAAAGTTTTTTTATTATTAGTATTTCTTGTTTTTTACTAAACAACAATGTTCAAGTTGGTTAGTAAAAATCTTAGAAATTCTTATAAGAAAAAAATCTTTTTCCATATAGTATGTTTTGATTTTTCATCTTAATGTTCAAGATCGTTTAATGATTACATCATTAAGCCGACTTGTAAATGTTCAAGATCGTTTATTGCATTGCAATAAGCCGACTTGTAATTAATAACTAAATAGTAAAGCAACCCAAAATTTCGATATTTTATAGCTGAAGCTTCTATTGAACTAGGTTCAATGATCTTTCACTTCACGCTTGAATGTCGTTTAATAATTATCAACTAATTATTAAGCCGAATTCTCCATAGAAAGGAGGTGATCCAGCCGCACCTTCCGATACGGCTACCTTGTTACGACTTCACCCCAGTCATCGACTTCACCTTCGACGGCTCTCT
>NZ_SMAL01000029.1 GCF_004342165.1 Natranaerovirga pectinivora
GAGTTTCACTTTAAATTAAATAAGGCCCATTGGTCAAGCGGTTAAGACACCGCCCTTTCACGGCGGTAACAGGGGTTCGATTCCCCTATGGGTCACTATCTTTCAAATTTGAAAGAATAACATATGTAATATTAATGTATAACCAAGATATGCCGACGTGGCTCAATTGGCAGAGCAGCTGACTTGTAATCAGCAGGTTATCGGTTCGAGTCCGATCGTCGGCTTCTGAGGGCCTTTAGCTCAGTTGGTTAGAGCAACCGGCTCATAACCGGTTGGTCCGGGGTTCGAGTCCCTGAAGGCCCACTTAAGAAAATTACATATGGCCCAGTGGTTCAGTTGGTTAGAACGCCGGCCTGTCACGCCGGAGGTCGAGGGTTCGAGTCCCTTCTGGGTCGTTTATCTCAGACATACTGTCTGGGTGTAGCTCAGCTTGGTAGAGCGCTAGAATGGGGTTCTAGAGGCCGCAGGTTCAACTCCTGTCACTCAGACTTCAAATTAAAATTTAATAATGTAAAACGGCATATGGGCGCATAGCTCAGCTGGGAGAGCACCTGCCTTACAAGCAGGGGGTCACAGGTTCGAGCCCTGTTGCGCCCACTATAGATTTTATAAATCTATATAACTTAACCATATGCCGGAGTGGCGGAACTGGCAGACGCACAGGACTTAAAATCCTGCGGTCCTTACCGACCGTACCGGTTCGATTCCGGTCTCCGGCATTATAAAAGCACCCAAGTGCTTTTAACAAAATCTAGAGATAGTAATATTACTAGATTTTTGTGCTTTATAAGAATAAAAATGAATAATTGTGCGCATAGCTCAGCTGGATAGAGCGTCTGACTACGGATCAGAAGGCCGAGGGTTCAAATCCTTCTGCGCACGTTACTAAGAATTCCTTATTTGTAATATTACAGGTGGGGAGTTTTTTTATGCCTTTTTTCAAATTAGAAGTCTAAAGTCACCTTTATTTCTGCCTATCAAGTGTTTTCGAATGTTCTATTTTATGGGAAAGAGAATTCTATACACAAAAAAAATAGGTTCTATAATAAATGTTGGGGTGTAAAAACCTCAACATTATTTTTTTGTAAAAAAATAATGCACTTATCCTCAATTCCCTTTAACATGTTAA